>JBBPYZ010000036.1:0-18981 GCA_038199465.1 Acidimicrobiales bacterium
CAACGGCCAGCAGCGGAACAGCTCGGATCTTCACCAGACGGCAGGGTAGGTGGCCGCAGCCGGCGCGTGCGACCGATCTAAGTTCGACACCCGTCATGTGCGGGCGCTATGTGGCGGCCACGCCGCCGGACCAGCTGGCCGAGCTCTTCGGGGTGACCGACATCCGGGCCGGCGACCTCGGCCCGCACTGGAACGTGGCGCCCACCATGGACGTGTACGCCGTGGCCGAGGGGTCCGACGGCGAGCGGCGGCTCGGCGTCTTCCGCTGGGGCCTGGTGCCGTGGTTCTCGGAGGGCCCGGCCGGCGCCGCCAAGATGATCAACGCCCGGGCTGAGACGGTGGCTGAGAAGCCGTCGTTCCGGCGGGCGCTGGAGCGGCGCCGCTGCATCCTGCCCGCCGACGGCTTCTACGAGTGGCTGCGCACCGGTCAGGAGAAGCTGCCCCACGTCTTCGCCGCGGCCGACGGCTCGGTCCTGGGCCTCGCCGGGTTGTGGGAGGTCTGGCGCCCGAGGGACGAGCCCGACGCCGAACCGCTGCGCACCTGCACCATCGTCACCACCACGGCGAACGCCATCATGGCCCCCATCCACAGCCGCATGCCGGTGGTCCTGCCGCCGGAGGCGTGGGCCGGGTGGCTGGACCGGGGCGTCACCCGGGCCGCCGAGGTCGTCGACCTTCTGGTGCCCGCCCCCGAGGGCCTCCTGGTCCGCCGGGCGGTGTCGCCCCGGGTGAACAGCGTGAAGAACGACGACGTCGAGCTGCTCAACTCGGCATAGGGCCCGGCCTCAGAACCTGAAGCGCTCGGTGAGGGTGGCCACCACCGAGGGCTCGCCCACCACCTCGCCGCCGGTGCCCCGGTTGCACAGGCGCAGGAGGAGGTCGCCGGCCGGGCCCCGCAGGGCGGCGTCGCCCTTGGCGTGCTCGCGGGTCACCTCCACCCCACCGGCCGAGGGCTGCACCAGCCACTCGCCCTTGGTGTCGGTGCAGTGCACGTGCACCGAGCCGACGCCGGAGAGGTCGGCCCCCCCGGCCGCCACCTTCACCGGCAGCAAAACGCTGAGCAGCTCGTCGATGCCGTCGGCCGCGAGCCGGGCCTCGATCCCGGGCGGCTCGCCGGCCGCCAGCGCGGCGTCGGCGGCGTGCATGGCCACCTCGTGGGCCATGCGGCGCTGCCAGAAGGCCACCACCGGGGGCTGGCCGGCCCAGTTCCACAGCTCGTCACCGGGGTCCCTGGCCGAGAGGGCGGCCGCGGTGCCCGCCGCCATCTCCTCGAACCACTGCACGACCAGGGGGCCGGACGGCGCCTCGGGCAGGGCCTGGGCGTTGACCGGCCCTCCGGCCTCCACCACCTTGCCCACGTAGCGCAGCACCTTGCCGGTGTGGCGGACCAGGGTCTCGGCGGTCCACCCCGGGCAGGAGGGGACGGGAGCGTCGAGGCCGGCGGCGGTGGCCGAGGCCGCCAGGGATGCGCTGCTGGCGGGCACGGTGGCGATCAGGTCGGAAGGCTGCACGGGGCCGAATTCGTACCACCGGCCCGGCCCTACGCTGCGCAGGGTGGCACCTCGGGGGCGCGGGGGACCCGTCTTCGTGGCGGCCGTGGCCCTCATCGGGGTCCCGGCCGCTGGTGGCCCGGCCGAGGTGCGTTGCCGCCTGGCCGACGAGCGCATCAGCGAGTCGAGCGGGATCGCCGCCGCCTCCACGACCGACGACGTCGTCTTCACCCACAACGACAGCGGCGACCGGGCCCGCTTCTTCGCCGTCGACACCGCCACCTGTGCCACCCGGGCCACCTACGCGGTGACCGGGGCCACCAACCTCGACTGGGAGGACATGGCCGCCGGCGTGGCCACCGACGGGGCGGCCGTCCTGTGGCTGGCCGACATCGGCGACAACGGGGCCCAGCGGCTCTCGGTCGTGGTGTACGAGGTCGACGAGCCGGCGGCGGCGGCGGCCGGCGGTCCGCTCAGGGTCAGGTCTCGGAGGACCCTCACCTACCCGGACGGGCCGCACGATGCCGAGACCCTCCTCGTGGACCCCGAGACGGGCCGGCCCGTCATCGTCACCAAGGACGGGCGGACGGGTGCCAGCCGGGTGTACCGGCTCCCGGCCGGTTCGGGCCCGCTGGAGCGGCTGGCCGACCTGGACGTGCGGGCCCTCCCCGGCGGCGGCCTGACCGGTGCTGCCTGGTCGCTGACGGGGGGGGCCACCAGCCCCGACCGCCGCACGGTGGTGCTGCGCTCCTACCTCGCCGCCTGGCTGTGGACCACCGCCCCGGGCGAGCCGCTGGCCACCGCCCTGGCCCGCCCGCCCGAGCCGCTCACCCTTCCCCTCGGCGGCCAGTCCGAGGCCGTGACCTTCACCCGCGACGGCACCGCCCTCTGGGCCACCTCCGAAGGCGCCGGCACACCCCTGCTCCGCGTCCCGCTGACGCCGCGGGAGGGCGCGGCCCCGGCGGACGCCGGCTCGGCCTCATCCCCCGGCCCGCGTTCGGTGACGGCGGATCGTCCGTTTGGCCGCAGGCTGCTGGCCCCGGCGGTCGCCATCGCCGGAGTGGCTGTTCTCACGCTTGCAGTGATCCTGGTGTTCTGGCGGCGCCGCTCTCGTCGCACCCACAGATAGCCCGGCCGAAAGGGCCGGATTGCCGGATTGCCGGATTGCCGGATTGCCGGATTGCCGGACTGCCGCGCCACGCTCGATGCCAAAAGCGTTCGGTCAATCTTACAAACCAGCTCGGCCCTGGTCAGCCGGCGGGCGTCCGGCAGCTGGTCCTGACTGACCCGCAGCTGCCTGGCTGTCAGCGATGCGACGAGAGGAAGGCGCCAGCGACCCCTTGGCTCGGCCTAGCGGTTCAGCTCGAACAGAGCCCGAACGGCGAGACCCTCAGCGTCGAGGCCGAGGCGGGCGAGGATGGCGGCGGGCTTGGCCTGGGTCAGGAACTCAGTGGGGGTGCCGAGGACCACGGTGCGGGGGGCGGCCGGGCCGGCGTGGGCGTCGAGGGCCAGCTCGATGAACTGGCCGGCGCCGCCGACGGCCATGCCGTCCTCGCAGGTGAGGACGAGGCGGTGGAGGCAGGCGTCGGCGATCATGGCCGGGTCGAGGGGGCGGACGACCCGCACGTCCCACACCGTCGCCGGCACGCCCTCGGCCTCCAGCTTGGCGGCGGCCTCCTCGGCCGCCTCCACCAGCTTGCCCACGGCCAGGAAGCACACGGCTTGGGCGGGGTCCTCGGCCCGGAGGGCGCAGCGGGCCTTGAGGCCCCGGCCCACCTGCTCGGGCGCCACCTCGCGAGCCACGCCCTTGGGGAAGCGCAGGACCGCAGGAGCGTCGAGGGCCAGCGCGGCGGGGAGCATGACGCTGAGCTCCTGCACCGAGGAGGGGGCGAAGATCGTCATGCCCGGCACCTTGAGGCACAGGCCGATGTCGAGCACGCCGTGATGGCTGGGGCCGTCGTCGCCGGTGATGCCGGCCCGGTCGAGGGCGAACACCACGGGCAGGCCGTGCAGGCCCACGTCGAACTCGGCCTGGTCGAAGCACCGGTTGAAGAACGTGGAGTAGATGGCCACCACCGGCTTGAGCCCGCCCATGGCCATGCCGGCGGCCAGCACCGCGGCGTGCTGCTCGGCGATGCCCACGTCGTGGAAGCGCTGGGGGAAGCGGGCCTGGAACGGGAGCAGCCCGGTGGGCCCGGGCATGGCCGCGGTTATGGCGTGGATCCGATCGTCGGCGGTGGCCACCTCGAGGAGCGCCTCGGAGAAGCCCTGCGTGTAGCCCTTCGGCGCCGCCCAGCCGACCGGTGGGCCGAGGAGCGGGTCAAACATCGGGGCGTCGTGCAGGTTCTTCTCGTCGTCCTTCTCGGCCGGCGGGTAGCCCCGGCCCTTCTGGGTGAGGCAGTGCACCACGATGGGCCCGTCGTAGGCGGCTGCGGCCCGCAGCGCCTCCTCCAGAGCCGGCACGTCGTGGCCGTCGACCGGCCCGGTGTAGCGCACGCCGAGCGCCTCGAAGAAGGCGTGGGGCTCGATCACCTCGCGCAGGGCGGCCCGCACGGCGCTGAGGCCGGCGGTGGCGTAGTCGCCCACCAGGGGCAGGCGCTCCAGCATCTGCTGGGCTCGTTCACGCTTGCGCACGTAGTCGGGGTGCATCCGGATCTTGCGCAGCGGGTAGCTGAGGCGGCTGACGGTGGGGGCGTAGCTGCGGCCGTTGTCGTTCAGCACGATGACGCAGCGGGTGCCGGCGTGGCCGATGTTGTTCAGGGCCTCGTAGGCCATGCCGCCGGTCATCGAGCCGTCGCCCAGCAGGGCCACCACCTTGCGGTCGGTGCCCTTCAGGGCCACGGCCATGCCCTGGGCGTAGCCGAGGATGGTGGAGGCGTGGCTGTTCTCCACCCAGTCGTGGGGGCTCTCGGCCCGGCACGGGTAGCCCGACATGCCCGACTCCTGGCGGAGGTCGGCGAAGGCCGCCTGGCGTCCGGTGACGATCTTGTGCGGGTAGGCCAGGTGGCCGGTGTCCCACAGGACCACGTCGTGGGGCGAGTCGAACACCCGGTGGAGGGCCAGGGTGAGCTCGACGACGCCGAGGTTGGAGCCGAGGTGGCCACCGGTGACGCTCACCGCCTGCACGATGAAGGTGCGGATCTCGGCGGCCAGCTGTTCGAGCTGCGCATAGCTCAGGGGCCGTAGGTCCGCTGGGCTCTCGATGGTCGGGAGCAACATGACGGGGTTGAGGCTACCCGTGCCCTCTCCGGTATACCCGGCTGCCCCTCTAGGTCTCCGTGCGCCACCGCCCCTATCGTGTCGGGGCCGTGGACCGGTTCCAGTACCTGGCCCTGCTCGGCCTGTGCCTGATGGGCACCCTGCCCCTCGAGCTGGCCCTCGGCGTGCGGGTGTGGCGCCGGCCGGCCCGCCTGGCCCGCTCGGTGCTGCCGGTGGCCCTGGCCTTCGCCGCCTACGACGTCCTGGCCATCGACGCCGGGTGGTGGGGCTACAACGACCGCTACGTCACCGGCTGGGAGGTGGGCTTCGGCCTGCCTGTCGAAGAGCTGGCCTTCTTCCTCGTGATCCCGGTGTGCGGGATCCTCACCCTCGAGGCGGTCCGTGTCCGCCTCCGCCGGCGGTAGCGGTGCACGGCTACACCCTCAGCGCGCTGGCCGCCTGTGGGGCGGTCCTCGGCCTCGAGCTGTTCGTGTTCCGCACGGGCCTGCTGCGCCGCCACACGTACTGGATCGCCTTTGGCATCATCCTGTTCTTCCAGGTGGTGGTCGACGGGTGGCTGACCAAGCTGTCCGCCCCGATCGTGGTTTACGCCTCGGCCCACTTCTCCGGCATCCGCTTCCCGTGGGACATCCCGGTCGAGGACTACCTGTTCGGCTGGGCGATGTGCACCCTCGCCCTGCTGCTGTGGGAACGGCAGGCCGACCCCTCCGACCAGGAGCCGGAGCCGCAACCGGTATTCCGACGAAGGTCCTCTAGCCTGAAGCGGTGATGCTGGTGCTCGTCGCCGTCGCCGCCTTTGTGGGCATGGAGGGGTTCACCTACCTGGCCCACCGGTTCGTCATGCACGGCATCGGCTGGGCGCTGCACCGCAGCCACCACGTCTCGGCGGCCCAGCGCTTCGAGGCCAACGACGTGTTCCCCTGCATCGGGGCGGCGGTGGCCATGGTCGGCTTCGCCATCGGCTTCAACGTCCCCGTGCCCAGCCTGGTGGCGGTCGGCTTGGGGGTCACGGCCTACGGCTTGGCCTACATGTTCGTGCACGACGTCTACATCCACGGCCGGGTCACCCGCCTGCCGCAGATGGCCCCGCTCGAACGGCTGCGCCGGGCCCACGCCCTGCACCACCTGTTCGGCGGCGAGCCCTACGGCATGCTCCTGCCGATCCTGCCCCGCCGCCTGCGGGCCCTGGCCAGCACCGTCGACGCCGACGCGGCCGTGGCCCGCCGTCCCCGCACGAAGGTCCCCAGCGGCTGACCGAACGGTTTGGTGGAGCGGGGGTGCTCCGGGGTACGGGTGGGGCATGGCTGCCTCGCTGATCTGGATCACGGGAGCTTCGAGCGGGATCGGAGCGGCGCTGGCCCGGACGGTGCCCTGGGAGGACGCCCGGGTGATCGGCGTCAGCCGGCGGGTGCCGCCGGTGGGCGAGCACCTCCCGACCGACCTCGCCGACCCCTCCTCCTGGGAGCGGCTGGGAAGCTCGTTCCGCCAGGAGCTGGCGGGCTTCGAGGGGGACCACGTGGTCTTCATCCACGCCGCCGGCACCCTCGAGCCGATCGGCTTCGTCGGCGAGGTCGACTCGCCGGCCTACCAGCAGAACGTGCTACTGAACAGCGCAGCCCCCCAGGTGCTGGGCCAGCTGTTCCTGGCCGCCGTCCGGGACGTGTCGGCCGACCGTCACCTGCTGATGCTGACCTCGGGTGCGGCCACGAGAGTGTACCCGGGCTGGTCGTCCTACGGCGCCGGCAAGGCGGCGATCGACCAGTGGGTGCGCGACGTCGGCGCCGAGCAGGACATCCGCGGCGGGGTCAAGGTGCTGGCGGTGGCGCCTGGCACGGTCGACACCGGCATGCAGGCCCGGTTGCGGGATACCGATGAGGAGAACTTCCCCAAGCGGCAGAAGTTCGTCGACCTCCACCAGAGCGGGCAGCTGAGCGAGCCCGATCAGGTGGGGCTCCAGCTGTGGGCGCTGCTCGACCGCGATCTCGACAACGGCAGCGTGCTCGACCTTCGAGAGCTGGCGGGGAGCGGGGGAGCGAAGTCGTAGCCTCGTCGCCATGACCCTCGACGACGAGCTCGTGAACAAGGTGACGTGGAAGATCCCCAACGCCCTGGTGCTGGTGGGGTCAAGCGCGGGGAACGAGCGCAACGCCATGACCACGACCTGGGTGACCCAGCTGTCGATGGAGCCGGTGCTCATCGGCGTCGGGGTCGACAACGACGCCGTCACCCACCGGCTCATCACCGAGGGCGGCTCGTTCAGCGTGAACCTGTGGGACGCCGAAGACACCAAGGTGTTCGTCAAGTTCTCCAAGCCGGCCACCGACGACGGCGCCACCCTGAACGGCCGCCCCGTCCGGGCCGCCACCACCGGGGCCCCGGTCTTCGACGAGGCGCTGGCCTGGATCGACTGCTCGGTGCGCCACACCCTCGACCTCGGCACCCACACCCTGTTCGTCGGTGAGATCGTGGACGCCGCCATCCGCGACGGCGAGGCCCGTCCCGCCTCCACCCAGGACACCCGCATGAAGTATGGCGGCATCAAGCGCCACTGAGGGCTGACCTTCAGGGGCTGGGCGGCGGCGTCCAGCGGAGGACGAGGCGGGCCAGCGGCAGAAGGCGGTGGTGGCGGATCTGGTTGCCGAAGAAGTGCTCGTGGCGGTCCTCCTCCACTCGCATCGCCTCGAGTTCGGCGACGAAGCGCTCGAGGCCGAGGGCCGCAGCGTGGCCGCTCGCCTCGGCGTACTGACCGACGTTCATCGCCTCGAGACGACCGGCCATGTACATCGGGCCGAAGAAGCCGGTGACGAAGCACGCAAGGCCGAAGGAGCGCCCGATCGAGGCCATGCCGACCTCGCGCCAGGGCCGCGGCCGCGACCCGAGCTCGGCGAGCATCCTGGCCACCCCTTCGCGGTGGTGCCACTCGGCGCCCTCGATCCGCCTGACCTCCGACCGGGCTTCCGGCCGGCGGCGCAGCGACTTCCAGTGGGCGCGGTAGGCATAGGCGGCGGCCAGCTCGCCAGCGTGGGAATCCTGCAGCAGCCGGACGAGCCGCAACCGGGCGGCGGCCAGATCGGTGGTGGCCAGAGGCCCGGGGTCGGCCGTGGCTGGTTCGGCGGGCGGCATGGTTCGATCCCTCTTCACGAGCTGCAGGAGAGCATCGAGCAGCCGACCCGGTCGCGGGCCCAGTCCGGGCGTCGCCTGGCGAAACGTTCCCGTCCGGGCTGCTCGTCGTAGGGGTGGCGCAGCACGTCGAGCAGCTCGAGCACCAGGGAGGGGTCGCCCTGCTCGGCGGCGTCGATGGCCTCCTGGGCCAAGTAGTTGCGCAGGACGAAGCGGGGGTTGAGGGCGTCCATCCGCTGCCGCCGCTCCTCGTCGCTGAGGCCGCCGTCGGCCACCCGCCGGCCCCAGGCGCGCAGCCAGGCCACCATGGCCTCGCCGACCTCGCCGGCCAGCTCCTCGGGCTGGTACCAGGCCTCGGCCAGGGGGGCGAGGAGCTCCTCGTCGGTCCGCCCGCCGTCGACCGGCACCCGGGCCAGGTCGCGGAAGAACAGCACCTGGTCGATCTCGGTGCGGGGGAGGAGGGAGAACAGCTGGCCGACGAGGGCGTCGTCACCGTCGCGGAGCGGGCCCCACCCCAGCCGCTCGTTGGTGACCGCGGCGAACCCGTCGTTGTAGGCGGTGCCGTAGCGGTCGAGCGCCACCTGCAGGGGGGCGAGGTCGTCGGTGAGCGGGGCCAGGGCGTTGGCCAGCTGCAGCAGGTTCCAGTGGGCTACCTGGGGCTGGGCCCCGTAGCGGTAGCGCAGGGTGCCGGCGTCGGTGGTGTTCGGGGTCCAGGCCGGGTCGAAGCTCTCGAGCCAGCCGTAGGGGCCGTAGTCGATGGTGAGGCCGAGGATCGACATGTTGTCGGTGTTCAGCACGCCGTGGACGAAGCCCACCCGCATCCAGTGCACCACCAACTCGGCCGTGCGCTCGCACACCTCGCCGAACATGGCCGCCAGCTGCTCCTCGAAGGTCCCGGCCTGCGCCGCCCGCTCTGCGGGGCCGCTCGGGCCCTGGTCGGCGAGGTGGGGGAAGTCGGCCCGGAGGGTGAACTCGGCCAGCTGGCGCAGCAGGTCCTTGTCGCCCCGGGCGGCAGGCAGCTGGAAGCTGCCGAAGCGGGTGAACGACGGGGCCACCCGGCACACCACCGCACCCGGCTCGGGGGCGGGGTGGCCGTCGTACAGCACGTCGCGCTGCACCTGGTCGCCGGTGGCCACCAGCGACAGGGCCCGCGTGGTGGGGATCCCGAGGTGGTGCATGGCCTCGCTGCACAGGAACTCCCGCACCGACGAGCGCAGCACCGCCCGGCCGTCGGCCCGTCGCGAGTAGGGGGTCGGGCCGGCGCCCTTCAGCTGGAGGGTCTGGTGGCGGCCGTCGCCGTCGAGCACCTCGCCGAGGGCGATGGCCCGCCCGTCGCCCAGCTGGCCGGCCCAGCTGCCGAACTGGTGGCCGCCGTAGCAGGCCGCGAACGGGTCGGCCCCGGCCGGCACCCGGTTGCCGGCGAAGACCTGGGCGAAGTCGTCCGACCGGCACAGGTCGGGGTCGAGGCCCAGCTGGTCGGCCACCTCCGGCGACCAGGCCACGGTGACCGGCGCCGCCACCGGGGTGGGGGCGACCCGGCTGAACAGGGCGCCCTCGACCTGTCGGCGCCGGCCCGAGGTGTCGGGGTCGGCGGGAAGCTGGGTCGTGAAGCGGTTGTCGAAGGCCAGCTGGTCGAGGTCGGCCACCAGCGTCGGGACCGGGGCCGTGGTCATCTCTCGACGGTACCGGCGCCTCGGCGCCAACCCGGCACGGGCCCGAGGGCCCGTCGCTTTCCCCGTCACCGGCACCCCGTTCTCCCCTATCTTGCGGCGATGGACCCGGTCCTGGTCACCGTGCACGGCGACCTGCTCCACTCGGCCTTTGTGGGCCTGGGCGTGATCGTCGCCGCCGCGGTGTTCGCTGTCCAGGTCCGCCGGGCCGGTCCGTTCGACGAGCGCCTGCTCGTGGTGGTCGCCGGGACCCTGATCGGCGGTGCGCTCGGGATGCGGGCCGGCGGGCTGGTCCGCTACGTGAGCGACGTCGGCACCTCGGTGCTGGCCGACGCCTGGCGCTACGGGGCCAAGAGCATCCTCGGCGGCCTGGCCGGCGCCTACGCCGGGGCGCTGGTGGGCAAGCGGGTCGCCGGCTACGACCGCCCGACCGGTGACCTGTTCGCCCCGGCTGTGGCCCTCGGGATGGCCGTGGGCCGGTTCGGTTGCTTTTGGACCGAGCCCCTCGGCCGCGCGTCGGCGCTGCCGTGGTCGGTGCGGGGCCTGCACCCGTCGTTCCTCTACGAGATCGCCTTCCACGCCGTGGCCTTCGCCGTGCTGCTCCGGCTCGGGGGCCGCCTGGCTACCCCGGGCGCGCTGCTGACCGTCTACCTGGCGGGCTACGCCGCCTTCCGCTTCCTGGTCGAGTTCACCCGGGCCAACGAGGTGCTGGGGCTCGGGCTGACCGGTTCGCAGTGGTTCGTGCTGGCCGCCAGCCCGCTCCTCCTGGCCAAGCTGGGGCGCACCGCCCTCCGGCCGGTGCCGGCGCTGGCGTGACCTTCGACCCGGGGTGGACTCCTCCACCGCCGCCCCCGCCTCTTCCGCCGGGGTGGGGCCCGCCGGCCGCCCCGCCTCCCCCGCCCGTCCGGTTCACTCCGAGGTGGATCTGGATCGGTGTGGCGGCGGGGATCGTCTCCACCATCGGGGTCCCCGCCGTCGGCTGGTTCATCCCCGCCCAGCTCGGGAGCATCGTCGCCGCGGGGATCGCTTCCCTCCTCGGCCTCCTCCTGCCGTTGGGCGTCGGCATCGTCCTCGCCGCCCGGAAGGGCACCCCCACCCGCCGAGGCCTCGGCCTGGGCCTGATCATCGGGTGGGCCCTGGCGCCCGTGATCTTCGCCGGGGTCTGCATCGTCGTCATATCCAGCCTGAACGCCGCCGCGAGACCATGAGCGCCGCCGGCATGCCGCTGCGGGGCGACCGCATCCGCCGCTACGTCGTGGCCTTCTGCCCCCGCTGCCACGACGAGGAGCCAACCCGCCCGCTGGCCGAGGTGCCCCGGCTGTCCGGGTGGCTGGCCGAGCGCGACGGCCAGGTGTGGCTGGAGCGGGGCTGCGCCACCCACGGGCTCGTGCGCACCCTCTACGACGAGGACCCCGAGATCCTCGACTGGCTGGAGACCTGGACCGCCCCCACCAAGGCGCATGGCCCCGACACCCCGGGAAGCTTCGCCCCCGCCCCCGGCGGCTACCTCACCGGCCTGGGCGAGATGCAGACCCAGCACACCTGCATCCTCCTCGAGGACATCGTGGAGACCTGCAACCTGCGCTGCCCCACCTGCTTCACCGACTCGTCGCCCGACCTCGGCGGCGTGGTGCCGGTCGAGGACATCCTGGCCAACATCGACCAGCGCATCGCCCGCGAGAACGGCCGCCTCGACGTGCTGATGCTGAGCGGCGGCGAACCCACGCTGCACCCCGAGCTGGCCCTCCTGCTGGCCGAGGTGGAGCGTCGGGACGTGGTGCGGGTGCTGATCAACACCAACGGGGTGCTCCTGGCCCGCGACCCCGCCCTGGCCGACCTCCTGGGCCACCACCGCGAGCGGGTCGAGGTCTACCTGCAGTACGACGGGGTCACCGCCGAGGCGTCACGCCACCACCGGGGCGCCGACCTGCGCACCATCAAGGCCGAGGCCCTGCGGGCCCTCTCGGAGCACGAGGTCTTCACCACCCTCACCATGACCGCCGCCCTCGACGTGAACGACGGCGAGATCGGCGATGTGCTGCAGGTGGCGCTGGACACGCCCTATGTGGGCGGGGTGTCGGTCCAGCCCCAGTTCGGGTCGGGCCGCTCGGGGGCCATCGACCCGATGCGGCGGCTGACCCACACCGGGGTGCTGGCCCGGCTGGGCCCCCAGACGCAGGGACGGGTCACCTGGCGCGACCTCACCGCCCTGCCCTGCTCGCACCCCCACTGCTGCAGCGTCGGCTACCTCATCCGCGACGACGTCGGCACCTGGCGGTCGCTGGTGTCGCTCCTCGGGGTCGACCGGCTGCGGGACCACCTCGACCTGGTCAGCAACCGCATCGCCGATCAGGACATCCCCCGCCACGTGCGCGCCGCGGTGAAGGAGTCGCTGCTCGGGCTGCTGTCGGAGCAGTCCAGCCTGTCCCACCCCCGGGTGGTCGACCTGTGGCGCGACGTGTGCGAGCAGTGCGACCTCGGTGTGTCGTCGCTGCTGCGCCTGGCCCTGCCCGGGCGGGCCCGGGCCCTGCGCCGGATGCTCGGCGAGCGGGCCGTGCGCATCACCGTCAAGCCGTTCATGGACATGAGCACCATGCTCGAGGAGCGCCTCACCCAGTGCTGCGTCCATGTCGGCACCCGCTCGACCAGCCAGGACCAATGCGCTCCTTTCTGCGCCGTGCAGGCCTGGCCGGCCCTGTCGGCCCAGCGGCTGTCGGCCCGGTCCGGGCGGGCCCGGCTCCCAATGCTGTCGTGAGCCGGCGCCAGGAGGAGCGCCACGACCGGCCGGCTGCGGCCCCCGGTGGCGACCCCCTGCGGCTGTGCGTCTTCACCACCGTGGCCCTGCTTGCTTGGCTCGTGGGACCGGCGGTGGTGGCCGGGCTGGCCGGCCTCGGCTTCGTCGGCTACCTGCGGGCCCGGCGGGCCGGCCTCACCTCCAGCCGCTGCATCCTGCGCGACACCCGCCTGGTCCTGGCCTACCTCGGGCTCGTGGCCGTGGTCGCCCTGGTAGGCGTCGGCCGGCAGGTCCTCGCCCTGCTCGGCTGATAGGCCTGGGATGCCTTGCCCCGGCCCCTACTCGGCTTCGAGGGCGGCCAGCAGTGCCTTCATCCACGGGCCCAGGTCGGCCGGGGTGCGGGCCGAGATCAGGTTGCCGTCCACCACGCAGGCCTCGTCGACCCAGTCGGCTCCGGCGTTGACCATGTCGTCGCGGATGGCGTCGACGCTGGTGGCCCGTCGGCCCTTCACGATCCCGGCCGAGATGGGCACCCAGCCGGCGTGGCAGATGAAGGCGATCGGCTTGCCGGCGGTGTTGAAGGCGTTGACCAGGGCCAGCACGTCCTGCGACCGCCGCAGCTTGTCCGGGGCGAAGCCGCCGGGGATGACCAGGGCGTCGAAGTCGACGGCCTCGACCTGGTCGACGGTGGTGTCCACCTCGACCGGACCGTGGCCCTTCTTGCCGGTCACGCTGTCCGTGGTCACGCCGGCGATGATGACCTCGACCTCCTCCTCCCGCAGCCGGTGCACCGGGTAGAGCAGCTCCATGTCCTCGAACAGGTCAGCGGCCAGCACGAGCACCTTGCGTCCTTCGCTCATGGGCTCGACCTACCCATGCCGGCGGTCGGGCATGCTGGCGCCATGAGCGGGAGCGTGGTGTTCCTGCACGCTCACCCTGACGACGAGGCGATCTTCACCGGCGGGACCATGGCTCTCCTGGCTGCAAGCGGGTGGCGGATCGTCCTGGTGCTGGCCACCGAGGGCGAGCTGGGTGCCGCCTCTGCCCTGGTCGGGCCCGAGGTGCCGCTGGCTGTGTGGCGGGTGGCCGAGACGGCCCGGGCGGCCGAGCGGCTGGGGGCGGCGAGGGTCGAGTTCCTGGGCTACCACGACTCGGGCATGGCCGGCGACCCGGCCAACCGGGCCGGCGGCGCCTTTGCCGCCGCCCCGGTCGAGGAGGCGGCCGAGCGCCTCCGCCGGATCCTCGTCGAGGAGGACGCGGTCGCTTTGGTCACCTACGACGAGGGTGGCGGGTACGGCCACCCCGATCACGTCCAGGCCCACCGGGTGGGCATCCGGGCGGCGGCGGAGGCTGGCGTCGCCACCGTCTACGAGGCGACGGTCGACCGTGAGTACCTCCACTTCGTCGAGACCCACCTGGTCGTCGAGGCCAGCCGCAGCGCCGAGCCGCTGGGTCGGGCCGTCCTCGGCCTGGCCGCCAGCACGCTTGGCCTGTCGACGGTCGAGATCGACTGCACCGTCGACGTCCGCCCGGTCCTCGCCACCAAGCGCCAGGCCATGGCCGACCACGCCAGCCAGATCCCCGAGGCCTGCTCGGCCATGCGCCTGCCCGAGTCCGACTTCGGCGCCGTCTACGGCTTCGAGTGGTACGCCCGCCACGGCCCTGAAGGGCCCCTCGACCACCTCGCCACGGGCGTCGCAAGCGGCGAAGGGGGTGGACGGTGACCGGAGGCGTCATGGGAATGAGGGCTAGCCTCCCGAGCGTGGGCGAGGTCAGTTCCGCGTGGGTGCGTCGGCGCCCGGCGCCGCCTCTGCGGCCCTTCGTCGACGGCTACATCGGCTACCGCCAGGTCGCCACGTCGTCAACCTCCTGAGCCAACGGGCTCCTGCGTAGCCCGCCGTCTGCGTCTTCTGGCGCGTCAGTTGGCCGGGTCGGGGCGGGGTGTTCTGGCGCGCCAGATCTCAGGGGCGGAGGACGCCTAGGCCGGTGGCCACCTTGCGCCAGCCTGGGACGCGGACCCGGGCCGTCCAGACGTCGTGGTCGACGGCCTCGATCTGGTCGAGGATGCCGCCGTAGAGCGAGCGGGCGGCCATGACGCAGCGCTGGGCCCGGCCCCGGAGGAGGCCGACCCCGATGTCACCCGATAGGTAGTAGGAGCGGGTGCGGCCGATCTCGAAGGCCATCAGGTCGGCAAAGGCCGGGGTGCGTCGCCGCTCGGCAAAGGCGTCGGCGGCGTCGAACTTCCGCACGTCCTCCTGGGGCAGGTAGATGCGGCCCCGCTGCAGGTCCTCGGCCACATCCCGCAGGAAGTTGGTGAGTTGGAAGGCGATGCCGAGGTCGCGGGCCCGAGCGACGGCCTCGATGCTGACCGGTTCGAGTATGGGCACCATCAGCTCGCCGATGACCGCAGCCGAGCCGTCCATGTAGGTGAGCAGGTCGTCGAAGGTGTCGTAGCGGTCGACGGTGAGGTCCATCTCCATCGAGGCCAGGAAGCGCTGGAACGGTTCAGGCGACAGGTCGAAGGCCTTGGCCGTGTGCACCACGGCCCGGCACACCAGGTCGTCGCTGCGCCCGGCGGCCAGGTCGTCGAGAAAGCGGTCGCCGAACTGGCGGAGGGCGGCGGCCCGGCGCTCAACCGGCACCTGGCCCAGGTCGTCGACGATGTCGTCGGCGTAGCGGCAGAACCCGTAGAGGGCGTGCACGTAGTGGCGCTTGACTCTGGGCAGCAGCTCGGTGGCCCAGTAGTAGGTGGTGCCGGACGCCTTGTTCAGCTGCCGGCAGCGCTCGAAGCTGGCCTCGAGGGAGGTCACCTCAGGCCCGGACCTCGGCCAGCTCGTCCACCCGCTCGGCGGCCAGCCCGCCGGACAGAAGGACGATGGGCACGCCCACCCCGGGCTGGGTGCCGGAGCCGACGAACACCACGCCGGGGATGCGCCGGTCGAGGTTCTTGGCCCGGAACGGTCCGGTTTGGAGGAACCGGTGGGACATGGCGAACGGCGCCCCCTTGTCCATGCCCATCCGCTCCCAGTCCATCGGGTCGACGAACCGCTCGACCACCACGTCGTCGACCGGGTACCCCTCGGTCCGGACGTGGGCGATGAGGCGCTCGCGCACCCGCTCGCGCTCGAAGGTCCAGTCGGGCCGCCCGCCCAGGTGGGGCGTGGGCTCAAGGGCGTAGATGGTGGTGCAGCCCTCGGGGGCCAGCGTGGGATCGGTGTGGTTCTGCAGGCTGACCAAGATCGACGGGTCGGGCTGGAGGTCGCCGTCGCCTATCAGGGCCTTGAAGGCGCTGTTGTAGTCGCCGAAGTGGATGTTGTGGTGGGCCGCGCCCTCGGGCGGAGCGCCCCGCACGCCGGCCAGCCACAGGGCGCACGACGGCGAGAACTCGGCCCGTTGGACCCGTAGGGGCACGGGCACCTCGGGCAGGAGGGTCCGGTACGCCACGGGCAGGTCAGGGTTCAGCACCACGGCGTCGGCCCGCACCAGCTCGCCGTCGGCCAGCCGCACCCCGATGGCCGGGCCGCTGGTACCGGTGCGCCGGACCACCCGGTCGGCCTCGACCCCGTAGCGGAACGTGACCCCGGCCTGGGTGGCGGCGGCGGCCAGCCCCCGGGACACCGCGTGCATGCCGCCCTGGGGGAAGAACACGCCTTCGACGGTGTCCATGTAGGTGATGACCGAGTACACGGCCAGGGCGTCGAAGGGCGACAGGCCGGCGTAGAGCGACTGGAAGGAGAACAGCTGCACCAGGCGGGGGTCGTCGAAGTAGGACTGGACCACCGTGGCCAGCTTGCGGAACCCGCCCAAGCGCACCAGGTCGAGGGCCGGCCACAGGGGGCTGGCGATCGAGGCGATGCTGTTGAAGTTGCGGTCGATGAAGTCGGGCAGCACGCGGCGCTCGAGCTTGGTGAGCCAGTCGCAGAAGCGGCCGAAGGCCTCGGCCTCCTTGGTGCCGCACTCGCGCCGGATCTCCTCGGTCATGGCCGGGCGCCCGTGGCGCACCCGCATCTCGCCGCCGACCGAGGCCGGGAAGGTGGCCCGGTACATCGGGTCGACCGGGTGGAGGGTGAGGTGATCGGCCATGTGGGCCCCGGCGGCCGAGAAGACGTCGGACAGGATCCCGGTCATGGTGAGCACGGAAGGCCCGGTGTCGATGCGGAAGCCCTCGGCCTCCCACAGCCCGCAGCGGCCCCCGGGGCCCTGCTGCTTCTCGAGCACGACGACCTCGTGGCCATGGCCCGCGAGGTGACACGCAGCCGACAGCCCACCCAGACCCGCTCCAACCACGCAAACCTGCACGAGGCCATGCTCACCTGTGCACGGCGGTTGTGCAATGTCGGTACCGTCGCGACCATGACAGGGCGGCTCGGCGCGCTGGCCACCGTGCTGGTCGGCGCGTTCGCCTGCGTCCTCGTCCTGGCCGCCCCGGCGGCGGCCAGCCACGACGACAACGAGCTCCAGGTCATCGTGGCCCTCAACGCCGCAGGGGGCGACAGGATCACCGTGTACGACGCCACCTCCGACACCTACGAGGGGCTGGCCTCTGAGGTGGCTGAGGCCCTGGACCAGGCCCCCGGCTCGTTCCGGGCCTCGGAGGATCTCCACGGGGGCTCGATCCGCCCGAACGACAAGCTGGCCCGGCCCGACGGTCGGGGCGGCTTCACCTACACCCTTGACACCGGAAAGCTGCAGGTCCTGGCCCAGGGCCAGGGCTATGACGCCGTCATCGTGGTGCTCTGCACGCCGAAGCTGCACCAGGTGGTCGACGCCCTGCGGGCCCCCCAGGCCGCGCCCTACGCCTCGCCTGGCAGCCGGTGCCGGGGGTGGTACCAGCCGCCCGACGAGCCCACCATCCGGGCGGTGGTGCAGCTGCTGCCCGACCGCCAGCGCTACCCGGCGGCGGTGCTGCGGGTGGCGGGCGCCGCCGCCATCAGCTTCGGCCTCGTCGGCCTCGGGGCCACCTTCCTGCGCCGGGGCCCCCTGAAGCGTCGGTCGGTGTGGTCGTGGCTGCTGGCCGCAGCCGCCGTCGTCACCATCCCGCTCACCTGGGGCGCCGTCACCCTCGCCTTCTGGCTGTCGGGGGCGGCCGCCGACCCGGTGCTCCTGGGCGGTGGCGGGGCCGGAGAGCAGGTGGCCCGCACCCTGCTGCCGGGCCTGGCCTTCCTGGCGCCGGCGCTCCTGCCCGCCGTCATCCTGCTCAGCGCGGCCCGCAAGGAGCGCCCGCCCCCGGCCGACCGCTACGGAACGGTCGCTCCTCCGGTGCCGATGTGGTGGCCGACGCCGTGGTGGCAGCAGTGGGCGGCGGCGGGTGGGGCGCCGGCCGCACCGGGACCGGCGGCACCGCCACCCCCGGGTCCCTCCGGCTGGGCCCCTCCGGGAGCGGACGTCGTCGACGGGCGCTGATCACCGTCGGCGGTCCGCTAGTGGTCGCGTTCGACGACGAAGCCAGCGATCTCGGTGAGGGCGGTGCGGGCGTCACCGGTGAGGGGGAGGGCGGCGGCCTGCGCCAGGGCGGTCCCGGCCAGCTCGGTGACCGCCGCCTCGACCTCGGCCCGGGCGCCGGTGGCCTCAAGGACGGCCAGGATGGCCAGGACCTCGTCGTCGGCGAGGTCGTCGCAGCCCACCCGGGTGCGCAGCAGGTCGAGGTCGGCGCCGGTGGCCCGCCCGAGGGCCAGGGCCAGCAGGCGGGTGGGCTTGCCCTCCCGCAAGTCGTCGCCCACCGGCTTGCCCGTGCGCTCAGGGTCGCCAAAGGCGCCGAGGAGGTCGTCGACCAGCTGGAAGGCCTCGCCGAGGGGCAGGCCGTACCCGGTGAGGGCCGAGCGGGTGCCCGCATCGACCGCCCCGGCCAGGGCCGCGCCCAGGTGGAGGGGTCGCTCGATGGTGTACTTGGCCGTCTTGTAGGAGCAGATGCGCCGGGCCGAGGCCACCGTGGGCCGGGCCTTGGCCGTGTGGAGCATGTCGAGGTACTGCCCGACGTTCACCTCCAGACGCAGCTCGTCCCACACCGCCCAGGCGTCGCCGGAGGCGCCGGCCAGCAGGCGGTCGGCCAGCACGAAGGCCAGGTCGCCGACCAGGATGGCGGCTCCCTCGCCGAAGCGCCGGCCTTCGCCCCGCCACCCGGCGGACAGGTGGCGGCCCTCGAAGTCGACGTGGACGGTGGGCAGCCCCCGCCGGGTGCTGGAGCCGTCCATCACGTCGTCGTGGACCAGGGCGAAGCAGTGGAGCAACTCGAGGGCGGCCCCGGCCTCGACCCAGGCGGGATCGGCGGGTTCGCCGCCGCAGCCGACGAAGCCCCAGTGGCAGAAGGCCGGGCGCAGGCGCTTGCCACCGCCCAGGACAAAGGCGCGGAGGGCTTCGAACGGGGGGCCGAGGTCGGCGTCGAAGCCGGTCCAGCGGGCCACCTCGACGTCCAGCACCGCCTCGAGGCGGGTGTCGACGGCCTTGGCCACCTCGGCCAGCCAGGCCGGGGGAGCCGCCGGTCGGGTCATCGGGGCGGAGCCTAGGAGCGTGGTGAAGGAGAGCGAGGCATTTGCTCTACGCCCGACGCACCACCGACCAGCCCCGCAGGAGGGCCCCGAGCTCGGTCTGGGTGGCGTGGCGGGGGCAGGCCAGGCCCGCCCGCTCAAGCCCGCCACCCCGCACCTCGACCCGCACCCGGGTACTGCGCTCGCAGCCCGGCGCCTCGCACCTCCCGACGACGTCCACGGCCAGAGGATGCCTGACCGGTGTGACGGCGCCGCGGATCCCC
>JBBPYZ010000037.1:0-8270 GCA_038199465.1 Acidimicrobiales bacterium
AGGCGCTGTCGCGGTCACTGTTCTCCCAGCTGATCCCGGCGGGCCGGGAGGCCGAGTACTTCGGGCTGTACGAGGTCAGCGAGCGGGGCACCAGCTGGCTGGGTCCGGCGCTGTTCGGGGTGGCCCTGCAGGTCACCGGCAGCTACCGCATCGCCATCCTGTCCCTCATCGTGTTCTTCGTGGCCGGCTTCGCCCTGCTGGCCCGGGTCGACGTGCGCCGGGCGATCATCGAGGCCGGCAACGTGGTGCCCGTGCGGATCTGACCGGGGACGTCATGCCGGAGCACCGCCCGGAGGTGAAACGATTCGATGGTGGGCCGCGACGCTGACTGGCGATGAGCACGGCGCGGTGGACCCCTGCGACGCTACGTTCACCAGGGACGGCGTCCGGCAACCCTGAGGAGGGGCACGGTGTCCAGTGCGGTAGTCGAGGTCGTCCTCGGCCTCATCTTCGTCTACTTCATCTTCAGCATGATCTGCTCCGGGATCAACGAGGCCATGCCCCAGCTGCTTGACCAGAGGATCCTCCTGAAAGGCCTTGAAGTACTTCGGGAGGTTGTTCTCCTCCCGGAGGAACGAGGTGACCACGACCTCGACAGTCGTGCTGCTCCTGAACGTGGACACGATCTCCATCGCTCGAACCCCGTGGACCAACCCATCGGCCAGAAGCACCCTCGCCGACGCGGCCGAGCAGCAGCTCCAGTCCGCCGCCAGCACGACCACCTCGCCAGCAGGAGCGGCGCCCCGCACCGGCTCGCCTCCAGCGGCAGAGGAGGCCTCCCGCCTCGTCCTCGGCTGCCCGGTCCCTGCGGCGGCCGAGGACGGCACGACCACGACGACCACAACCCCGGCGGCGACCCCCGCCTCCGGCCAGAGCGTCGAGAGGGCCCTCGACTGCGCGAAGTCACTGGCCCATGCCGCTCGGCTGGGGCCTCGGCCGCGGCGTGGGAGACACGCTCGGCGCGGCGTGGGACGGCATCTGGGCCGCGCCGTTCGACCTGTGGGTTCGCAAGCTGCTGGGTTGGGGGCTGACCGCTGGGGCGCTGACGCTGGGTGCCCCTTTCTGGTTCGACCTTCTGTTCTGAACCGCTTCGGATCGCTACGAGCCGCCGGGGCCAAGCCGAAACCCTCGACCGAACCGAGCTGAACGCGCCGCGAGGGTTGAGGTCCCTCTCGGAGCATGCCCTGGCCGGCCCGTACCGCTGGCACGAGTTCGGCCACCTCCACCTCATCCGCCCTCAAGACCTTCCGTTCGCCAGCAGCAACGAAGCCGGGTAGGCGTCGGGCTGGACACTCGAAGGGTGGGCTCAGCTCGACGACGGGGAAGCCCTCGTACATCGAGACCGAGGACATCGTGGGGCCCGTTTCGCCCATCTGTCCGGTCGAGGTGGCCCGACCTCAGCCCAACCCCGAGAGTGCCCACTTTTGGTCCTCCCAGCGACCAGAGGTGGGCACTTCCGAGGTCCTGGTCGCCACGACCTCAGGACGCTCGGGCCCGAACGGCTCACGCCCATCGCACCCGCTCTGCGGTGCCGGGGGCGGCGGCCACGATCTCGCCGATCACCCGGGCGCCCTCGACCAGCTCGCACGCCGCCGCCGCCTCCTCCGCGGGCACGACGGCCACCATGCCGATCCCGAGGTTGAACACCGCAGCCATCTCGTCGTCGCTGATCGCCCCGGCCCGCTGCACCTCGGCGAAGATCCGGGGCGGCTCCCACGACGCCCGGTCGACCACGGCCACGTAGCCCTCGGGCACCACCCGGCCCAATTTGGGCACCATGCCGCCGCCGGTGATGTGGGCCAGGGCCCGCACATCGAGCGCCTCGAGCAGCCGGCGGGCGTGGGGGGCGAACAACACCGACGGTTCTAGGAGCACCTGGCCCAGGGTGCGGCCGGCGCCCGGCCACGCCTCGTCGCCGAGGGGGCGGCCGGCGAACACCCGGCGCACCAGGGAGAAGCCGTTCGACCGCAGATTGGGCGAGGCCAGGCCGACCAGCGCACAGCCCGACTCGACCCGCTGCGGCAGCAGGCGATCCCGCTCGACCGCCCCCACGCAGAACCCGGCCAGGTCGAGCTCGCCCTCCGGCAGCTGGCCCGGATGCTCGGCCATCTCGCCGCCCACCAGGGCCGCTCCCACCTCGCGGCAGGCGGCGGCGATGCCGGCAACCACCTGCTCCACCAGGGCGGGTTCGAGCCGGCCCACCAGCACGTAGTCGAGGAAGAACAGCGGCTCGGCCCCGGTGCACACCAGGTCATCGGCGCACATGGCCACCAGGTCGAAGCCGAGGGTGTCGTACACGCCCAGCTCGGCGGCCACCAGCGCCTTGGTGCCCACCCCGTCGGTGGAAGACACGAGCAGCGGGTCGCGGTAGTGGCCGATGGCAGCCAGGTCGAACAGCCCGCCGAAGCCCCCGACCCCGCCCAGCACCCCCGGGCGGGCGGTGGAGGCCACGTGCGAGCGGATGCGCTCGACGGCGGCGTCCCCCGCCTCGATGTCGACGCCGGCGTCCCGGTACGTGCTCATGGCCCGAGCGACGGTAGCCGCTGGGGCGCTGGCGGCGGCTGACGTGTCGTCATAGCCTTTCACCCATGGCAGTCCCCTTCGGCCACCCCGTCTCCCTGGAGGAGTACCTGGCCCTTCCCGAACACGCCGGCCTCGAAGAGGTCATCGACGGAAGGACCGAGCCGCTGGCCACCCCGAGCCACGACCACAACGACGCCGCCTACCGGCTGGCCTCGCTCGTCCTCGGCCCGGTGCTGCCGGCCGACCTGCGGGTGATCCTCGGCCCCACCGGGACGCTGATCCGCCGGTCTCCGCTCAGGGTGCGCGCGCCCGATCTCAAGGTGATCCGCTGGGCCGACTGCCGCCCCGGCCACACCTTCGTCGACACACCACCGGTGCTGGTGGTCGAGGTTGTCTCCCCGCTTCACGAGCGGCGGCGCGACCTGGTCGACAAGCGCCACGACTACGCCGCCGCGGGCGTGCCCTCCTACTGGGTCGTCGACCTCGAGCTGGTCGCTGTTCACATCCTCGACCTCGCCGGGGCCCACTACCGGGACGTGGCCCTGGCTGAGGGCGACGAGCTGATCGAGACCGATCGCCCGTTCCCGGTGGCCTTCCGCCCCTCCGACCTGGTGCCCCGGCCGCCGGGCCGATCCGAACCGCCGAGCGGACCCCCACCGGGCTGAAAGCCGCCGAACCCAACGCCGCCGAACGCAACGCCTCAGGAGGGGACCGCCTCCTGAGGGTCGTTGGCCCGCTCGGGTGCCCGGCCCACCACCACGGGCACGTCGGTGGGGTAGTCGCCGGTGAGGCAGGCCGTGCAGAAGCCGCCGTCGGTGCCGCGGACGGTCTTCAGCAGCCCCTCGATCGACAGGTAGGCCAGGCTGTCGGCCTCGATGAACGCGCAGATCTCCTCCACCGACTTCTGGGCGGCGATCAGCTGGCTCGGGTCGCCGGTGTCGATGCCGTAGAAGCAGGGCCAGCGGTAGGGCGGGCTGGTGATGCGCAGGTGGACCTCGGCGGCGCCGGCCGTGCGGAGCAGCTTGACTAGCTGCTGGCTGGTTGTGCCCCGCACGATCGTGTCGTCGAGGACGACCAGCCGAGCGTCGCGGATGTTCTCGCGCAGCGGGTTGAGCTTGCGCCGCACCCCCCGGTCGCGCTGGCTCTGGTCGGGGTTGATGAAGGTGCGGCCGATGTAGCGGTTCTTCACCAGTCCCTGGCCGTAGGGCAGGCCGCTGCCACGGGCGAAGCCCTCGGCGGCGGGGAGGCCCGACTCGGGCACCCCCATCACGAGCACCGGGCAGCTCTCGTTTCCCGGCCGGGGCGGCGGCAGCGGGGCCTCGGCGGCCAGCCTCTCGCCCATGCGCTGGCGCACCCCGTGCACCTCGCGCCCTTCGAGGACCGAGTCGGGGCGGGCGAAGTAGACGAGTTCGAAGACGCAGAGCTTCCGATCCGGAGGTGGCCCGGGGAACGGGCGCAACGAGCGGAGGGACAGGTCCTCGTCCATCACGACCACCTCGCCGGGCTCCACGTCGCGCACGAAGCTGGCACCGACGATGTCCAGAGCCGGTGACTCGGATGCCAGCACCCACCCGTCGGGCGAGGTGGTTCGGCCCACACAGAGGGGTCGGAAACCGTGCGGGTCACGCACGCCGATCAGCCGCTTGCCGTCGGTGAGGACCAGGGCGAAGGCGCCCTGGGCCTCGGGCAGCACGTTGAGCAGGGCGGTGACGAGGTCGGCGCCACCGGCCATGGCCTGGGACAGCAGCTCGGCCAGGGCATCGGTGTCGCTGCCGACGGTGCCCGGCAGCATGCCGGCCTTCTCGGCCAGGGCCGGGGTGTTCGTGAGGTTGCCGTTGTGGCCGATGGCGAACTGGCCCCCGTCAGGGAGGCTGCGGTGGACGGGCTGGGCGTTGGCCCAGGTGGAAGATCCGGTGGTCGAGTACCGGGTGTGGCCGATGGCCAGGTGCCCGCCCGACAGAGCAGCCAGCGTGTTCTCGGTGAACACCTTGGTGACAAGCCCCATCTCTTTCACGACCATCAGGTCGGTGCCGTCGGCGACCGCCATACCGGCCGACTCCTGGCCCCTGTGCTGAAGGGCGAAGAGGCCGTCGTAGGTGAGGCGGGCCACGTCGGCGCCGGGGGCGAGGATGCCGAACACACCGCAGGCCTCCCGCAGCGCGTCGACCCCGTCCACTTCCCCGAGCCTACGGGACCGGCAGGGGTTCCCCGGGACCCGACGTCGTCCTCGACCAGCGCCGCCAAGCCCGCCAGCAAGCGAGGGCCGGCCAGACCCGCCGCCCAGACCGCCGCCGGGCTCGCCGACCTCGACAGCGCCCCCTACGGGTCATCTTCGTCCAGCACGCGTGGCAGTGACCGGCTCCTCAAGGGGCGTGCCCCATGAGGACGGTGAGGCATGTCCTCATGACGGTCCCCTTCACCGGCCTCCCGGGGGCATCAGCTAAAGAAGCCCCCGCGGCCGAAGCCGACGACGTGGGGGCGCACGTCGAGACCGGTGGCGGGGAGCACCAGGTCAACGGGGCCACCGTTGGGGGTGGCGAGAGCAACGTGGACGTTCGCTTGGCTGCCACCGTTGGTGGTCTCGAGGCGACCCATGCTCCAGCCGGTGCCGGGCAGAAACACCTCCAGGGCCTCTCCGGTGCTGATGGGGTCCTCGTGGATGAACCAGCGCGGATCTCCGGAGTCGGCGCTGGCGACGAGGTGGCCGAACCAGCGACCGGGCTCGTCGCGGCTTGAGGCGCGCCCGGAGGCGCCGCCTGGGCGGAACAGCGCAGGGGCCGGGATGGGGGGGGCACTGTTCGGGCCCGGCCGCGTGCCGGACTGGGATTCGAGGTGCAGGGGAGGGTGCTCGGTGCCGGGGGTGAAGTTGGCTCGGGCCCATCGCCCGCTGGCCAGGAGCACCTCGCCGCCGCCGTTGGCGACGGCCAGGTCGCCAGAATCGAGCTCGAGCCCCCGGTGCCAGAGGCCGAGGCCCTTGTCGGTGGCGAGATAGCGCAGAATGTTGGCATCGTCGAGGAGGCAGTGGTACACGCGCTCAAGTTTGCGCTGGCATGGGTTGATGGGCCAGCCCTTGGCGTTGCGCTCCCAGGACGTGTCGAGCAGCGGGTAGTCGTGGGCGGCGGCGAAGACCTTGGGGCTGGTGCGGGAACCGTAAAAAATGAGGATGTAGTCGGCGCCGGCGGGAATTGGGCGGTCGCAGGCGACGCAGGTGCCCCCCCTCATACGGGCTGGGTGGCGCCCGATGCCACCGACGGTGTCGAGCTGGGGGTTGTCGATCATGTCGCTAGCTGCGCCGCCTGAGCCACGCCACGTGCGTCGTGGCCTCCTTGTCGGCGCGCACGCGTCTCGCTCCGTTCCGAACCTGAACCCGTGATGGGCACAGCGGCTCCTCCTCCCAGGGCGACGGTCGTCCAGGCGGGCATCCTAGCGACTCGGCAAATGCTCCGGTTGATCTTGTGGATCTCATCCTCCATGTCAGATGTAGTAACTTCTAGACACTATGGTACTCGTTCCGCTGTACACGGCCCAGCAGGTGATCGGCCTTGGGGTCGCTTCGACCCATGCGGCCGTACGAGCCTTGATCGCCGCCGGAGATCTTCACCCGGTGGGGACCGGGCACGCCTGCCTTCCAGCGGCGGAGGTCCTTCGGTTGGCCGAGCTGCCAGCGCTGGATCTCGACCAGCCTGCGGTGCTGGTCAGGCTTGGTCCGTGGGCGCCGGAGGATGGGACGGTGCTGGCGGGCAGGGCCGGCGGGGGCTATCGAGCAGACCTCACCGCTGAGGAGCTGGCTGCCTCTTCCCGAGGGGTCTGGCGGGTTACGCCGGCACGGTTCTTTCGAGCCGGGCTGCTCATCCCGGTCCACCTCGGCATCACCCGCGGCGCCTTTCGCATCGTCGGATCTGGTCCCGTTCCAGTCGGCGACCGATGGGCCGTCGACGTCCGACCTTTAGACCAAGGCGACCCCCGTGAGCATCGGCTAGGCGAGCGGGTCAGCAACCGTCGGGTCTCGATCCCCGGGAGGAACCCCATCCGATTCATCAATGGAGCTTGACGGCCCACACCGGGCCCGGTCGGCCCCGTTGCCAGGGCGCGGTGGGCGGAGCGCAGCTGGTGCATTTCGGTCTCAACCGACCCCGTTCCTCGGCCCGGGCCCGCCACCCGACCCCGCACCGCCGCTCGGATTCTGCTCACCTCTGAGACCCAGGGGAACCGAGGGGCTAGGCCATCAGGCGGGGCAGGGCGTTCCGCCACACCGACGACAGCTCGGCCACCGGAACCGACAGCAGGCCCTCCACGGCCAGGAGGTCGCCGCCGACGGTGCCGAGCACCTGGTGGGGGATGCCGGCGGCCACCGCCCGGCGGGCGATCCCGGCGGCGGCGCCGTCGTCGTCGGCGCACACCACGACCCGGCCGCCGGCCTCGCTGAACAGGGTCGAGGCGTCGGCCACGTCCACCAGCTCGACGCCCAGGTCGGAGGCGATGCACAGCTCGGCCAGGCACACGGCCAGGCCGCCGTCGCTGACGTCGTGGACGCCGTAGACCAGACCGTCGGCCACCAGGTCGACCAGCAGCCGGCACAGGCCCGCCGTGCGGTCCAGGTCGAGCGGGGGCAGGTGGCCGCCGCGGTGGCCGTGCAGCAGGTCGGCCCACAAAGAGCCGGCCAGCGACGCCGGGGCGTCGGCCCGTCCGCCGAGGAGCAGCAGCACCCCACCCTCGATGAGCTCGACGGCGGGAGGGGGCACGTCGAGATCGTCGATGAGGCCGACGACGCCGACGATGGGCGACGGGTCGATGTCGCGGCCCTGGCTCTCGTTGTACAGGCTGACGTTGCCGCCGACGACGGGCAGGTCCAGGGCCAGGCAGGCCTCGGCCATCCCGTCGATCGCCTCGCTCAGCTGCCACATCACCTCGGGGTGCTCGGGGTTGCCGAAGTTCAGGTTGTTGACCAGGCACAGCGGGCGGGCGCCGGCGGTGGCCACGTTCAGGGCGGCCTCGGCCACCACCATGGCCGTGCCCCGACGGGGGTCGAGCGAGCACCACCGGCCGTTGCCGTCGGTGGACAGGGCGATGCCCTTGACCCCGTCGGCGGCCGGCACCCCGGGGGCCTTGAGGCGCAGCACGGCGGCGTCGGCCCCGGGCGAGATGACGGTGTTGAGGAACAGCTGGCTGTCGTACTGGCGGTGCACCCAGGTGGCGTCCGCCACCGACGGGTCGGCCAGCAGGGCCAGCAGGTCGGGGCCGCAGTCGGTGGGGAGCGGCAGCAGGACCGGCTCGTCGGCCTGGCGCTCAGCCCGGTCGGTCGGCGGGTGCCGGGGCCGGTCGTACTGGGGCTTGTCCTCCTCCAGGCTGGCGGCCGGCACGTCGCCCAGCACCTCGCCCCCCTCCTTGGCCAGGATCCGCAGCCGGCCGGTGCCGGTGACGCAGCCGACCACGGTGGCCCGCACGTCCCACCGCCCGGCCAGCTCGAGCACGGCCTCGAGGTTGTCCGGGGTGACGATGGCCAGCATCCGCTCCTGGCTCTCGCTGGTCATCACCTCGATCGCGGCCATCCCCGGTTCGCGCTGGGGCACCGCCTTCACCCACACGTCCATGCCGGCGCCGCCCTTGGAGGCGGTCTCGCTGGTGGCGCAGGTGAGGCCGGCGCCACCGAGGTCCTGCACGCCCACGGCCAGACTGCGCTCCAGCAGCTCCAGGCAGGCCTCGATCAGCCGCTTCTCCTCAAACGGGTCACCAACCTGGACGTTGGG
>JBBPYZ010000038.1:0-36921 GCA_038199465.1 Acidimicrobiales bacterium
GCCTCCAGCTCGGGGCGCAGCGGCGGCTCGACCGGCACCACCACGTGGGCGGCCACCGCTCCGGGCAGGGATCGCACCAGGCGGAGCAGGGCCTGATCGGACCCTCCACGCTCGGCGACGGGCTGGACGTACAGGATGGTGGGGGTGCGGGTCGCCATGAACCTCGAGCAGCTCCTCCAGCCGTCGCCGGGAGGCATCGGACGCTACACCGCCAGGCTGGCTGCCCACCTGCCCGCCGCTGGCTGGGACGTCCTGGGTTTCTGCGCCCTCCACCGCCGCGGCGACTTAGCCGTCGCCCTGGCCGCCGAGGGGCTGGGGGCCACGGCCCCAACCATCCTCCCCCTTCCCCGCCCGGCCCTGTACGACGCCTGGGCTCGCCTGGGCCGGCCCGACGTCGCCTCCATCGGCCGGCTCCGGGAGGCCGACCTGGTCTTCGCCCCGTCGGTCGCCGTGCCGCCCCGGCGCCGCCGCCCCCTCGTCGTCACCGTCCACGACGCCGCCCCCTTCCTGTTCCCCGAGGCCTTCCCGCCCCGCGGCCTGCGCTTCCACCGGGACGGGATTGCCGCCGCCGCCCGTCGGGCCGACCTGGTCCTCACCGTCTCGGAGAGCTCACGGGCCGAGCTGGTCGAGCACACCGCCATCGCCGAGGAGCGGATCCGCGTGGTGCCGAACGGGGTCGACCTCGACGTGGCCACCGAGGGGCAGGTGCTGCAGCTGACCCGCCGCCTGAGCCTGGACGACCGGCCCTACGTGCTCTGGGTGGGCTCGCTCGAGCCCCGCAAGAACGTCGAGGCCCTGCTCGGCCTCCCCGCCGCCCTGGCCGCCGCCGGCCTGCCCCACCGCCTGGCCCTGGTCGGCCCGTCGGGGTGGGGACCGACCGCGGGGCGGGTGCGGGAGGCGGCGGCGGCGGCCGCCCCCGGCTCGGTGGTCCTGGTCGGCCCGGTGGGCGCCGCCGACCTGGCCCCCCTCTACCGAGGGGCGGCCCTGTTCTGCTTCCCGAGCGTGCACGAGGGCTTCGGCCTACCCGTGCTCGAGGCCATGGCCCAGGGCACCCCGGTGCTGTGCAGCACGGCGTCCTCACTGCCCGAGGTGGCCGGCCCGGCCGCCCGCTTCGTCGAGGGTTCGGGAGCGGTCGGCCCGGGCCCGAGCGGCCCCACGGAGCGGGAGAGGTGGGATGCGGCGGTGGTCCAGCTGCTCGGGGACGAACGGGCCCTGGCCGACCTGGCCGCCGCCGGCCCGGCCCGGGCCGCCGCCTTCCCCTGGTCCGCCTGCGCCCAGGCCACGGCGGCCGTCTTCGGGGAGGTGTCGTAGGCCCTGCTGAAGGAGCGAGGCATGTGCTCGCACCGGCCGGGCCTGCGACGAGGCCAGCGCTCGCCGCAGCCGAGCCGACTACTTCAGCAGCTCCTCGCCAGGTACGCTCGCTCTCCGGCATGGGCAAGGCATCGTCATCGAAGAAGGTCGCGCGGGCCGCAGGCATCGGCGGCGGTCGCACCAACCGCGGCAAGGCACCGGTCCTTTGGTACTCCACCCTGGTCGTCATCCTGCTGGCCGGCGTCGGCCTCACCGCCTTCAGCCGTGACCAGCGCCTCGAGGAGCTCGGCTCGCCCACCAGCAAGGAGGAGCCCCGACCGGGCACCCACTGGCACGTCGCCCTCGGCGTGCGGGTGTGCGACCAGTGGCTCGACCCGCTGAGCACCGAGACCGACAACAACGGCATCCACACCCACGGCGACGGGTTGATCCACGTCGAGCCCAACCTGGCCTCGGTCTCGGGTCGCCGTGCCACCTTCGAGCGCTTCGTCGAGCCGGTCAAGGGCGAGGTGGCGGCCGACCGGTTCTCCTGGCCCGAGGGTGACGGCAAGAAGAAGGTTCAGCACAAGACCGGCGACAAGTGCGGTGAGCAGGAGGGTGAGGTCAAGACCTTCTACAACGGCGAGGTGCACGAAGGTGACCCGAGCGAGATCCGCCTGACCGACCAGGGCAAGTTGGTGCTGGCCTTCGTCCCGAAGGGCACGACGTACGACCAGATCGGCGATCCGCCGAGCACCGCGGAGCTGGCCAAGCAGGGGGCCCCCGAGCGGCAGCAGTCGCAGTCCTCGGCCGCCGACCCGGCCGCTGCCACCCATGAGGAGGGCGACGACCACGCCCCCGGCGAGCACGACGAAGCGCCGGCCGACCCCACCGACCCCACGGTCAGCACCGCACCAGCCGAGGGATCCACGGCGACGACCGTGGCGCCGGAGCCACCCCCCCCGCCCTCCTCCGAGGCGCCGCGGTCATCGAGCGCCCCTCCCGCCGGGGGTTAGGAGCGTGGACGCCGTCGTGCTCGTCGGCGGCTTCGGCACCCGGCTGCGGCCGCTCACCCTCACCGTCCCGAAGAACCTCGTCCCCGTGGCGGGGGTTCCCCTCATCGAGCGGGTCATCGCCCGTCTGGCCGCCCACGGCGTCGACCGGGTGGTGCTGTCGCTCGGCTACCGGCCGGACAGCTTCTTCGCCGCCTTCCCCGACGACACCGTCGCCGGGGTCCCCCTCACCTACGTGGTCGAGCCCGAGCCCCTCGACACCGGAGGGGCCATCCGCTTCGCCGCCCGCCAGGCCGGCCTGCGCGACACCTTCCTGGTGGTCAACGGCGACGTGCTCACCGACCTCGACTTCACCGAGCTGATCGACGCCCACCGGCGAACGGGAGCCGAGGCCACCATCGCCCTCACCCCCGTCGAGGACCCCTCCCGCTTCGGTGTGGTCACCACCGACAACGACGGTCGGGTCACGGCATTTCTCGAAAAGCCGGCCTTCCTCGAGCAGCCTGCCCCGGGCACGGCGCCGACCAACCTGATCAACGCCGGCACCTACGTGTTCGAGCCCTCGGTGCTGGCCCGGATCCCGGCCGACCGGAAGGTGTCGCTCGAGCGGGAGGTGTTCCCGGCCCTGGTGGCCGACGGCACCCTCTTCGCCCTCGCCTCCGAGCGCTACTGGCTCGACGTCGGGCTGCCCGACTCCTACCTGCAGGCCTCGACCGACCTCCTCGACGGCACCCGGGGCGCCGGTCCGCCCACCCCAGGCGCCGACCGCCGGGCCGAGGGGGGCTGGACGCTGGGCGAGCCCGTCGTCGACCCTGGCGCCGACATCGACGACCAGAGCCTGCTGTGCGACGGCTGCCACGTGGGCCCGGCCGTCGAGGCCCGCCGCTCGGTGATCGGTCCGGCCAGCCGGGTGGCCGGCGGGGTCCGGCTCGAGGACGCCGTGCTGCTGGCCGGCGCCATCATCGGCGAGGGCGCGCTCATCGAGCGCAGCATCATCGGCCCCGGCGCCGTGGTCGGCGCCGGGGCGAAGGTCACCGATCTCTCGGTGCTGGGCGAAGGCGTCGTGGTGCCGGCTGGCACCTCGCTGTCCGGCGCTCGAGTGCCCGACCAGCCCGACTGACTGCACGGAAGCCCTGCGGTGAGCGTGGCGGATCCGGAGCGGTCCAGGAGCAGAGCGGTGGTGGCACAGGCCGGGACGCCGGGGGAGCCAGGGCCGCTGCTGCGGATCGCGCGCGACCAGCGAGTCGTGTTCCTCGTCGTCGGCGTCGTCAACACCGCCGTCGGGGTGGCGTGGTTCACGTCCTTCCAGCTGATCCTGGGCGGGGTCGTGCACTACCTCGTCGTGCTGCTGATGGCGCACGTCGCCAGCGTGCTGTGCGCGTTCGTCCTCTACCGTCGCGTCGTCTTCCGGGTTCGCGGCCCCGTATGGCGAGACCTGTTGCGATTCCAACTCGTCTACGTCACGGCGCTCGTCGTGAACTTCCTGCTCCTGCCGATGCTCGTGGAGATCGCCGGTGTGCCGGTCCTCCCGGCACAGTTCCTCATCGTCGGCGTGACGGCCATGATCAGCTTCTTCGGGCACAAGCACTTCTCGTTCCGCCGGCCGTCGATCCACCAGGACGGGGATTGGCCGTGAGGGGTCCTCGGGTCTCTGTCGTGGTGCCCACCTACCAGAACGCCGCCTTTGTCGAGGCGACGATGCGCTCGGTGCTCACCCAGACGTTCGCCGACTTCGAGCTCGTCGTCGCCGACCAGTCGTCGACCGACGGCACGTGGGAGGTGCTGCAGCAGTTCAAGACAGACCGCCGGGTCCAGCTCCTGCGCACGGACTCAGGGGGAGGGGCGCCTTGCAACTGGAACCGGGTGACCGACGCTGCCCAGGGGGAGCTGATCAAGCTCGTGTGCGCTGACGATCTCGTGCGGCCGGCGTGCCTGTCGGAGCAGGTGGCGGCTCTCGACGCGGCGCCGACCGCGGTGATGGTCGCCTGCCGACGCGAGATCATCGACGCCCGGGGCTGCACGGTCGTGCGGTCCCGCGGCCTGCCGAGGATGACCGGACTGGTTCGAGGCCAAGCCGCCGTCCGGCTCGCCGTGCGCGCCGGCACCAACGTGTTCGGTGAGCCAGCCTGCGTCATGATGCGGCGGGCGGTGCTCGAGGAGGCCGGTGGCTGGGCCGCTTCGCAGCCGTACCTGATCGACCAGGGGACGTACGCGAACGTCCTGCGCCACGGGGATCTCGTCGCCCAGCCTCAGGTGCTGGCGGCGTTCAGGATCAGCGCCCAGGCCTGGAGCGTGGCGCTGGTCCAAGACCAGGCGCGGCAGGCCGCGCGTTTTCACCGATCCCTCATGGGGTCGGACGGCGTCGTGTCGGCGTCGGACGTGCGCCTCGGCAACGCCCGGGCGCTGCTGATGGCGCACGGCCGGCGCCTGGCGTACCTGCGGCTCGGTGCTCGCATGCACCCAGCACCCCGGTGACCAACACGTTGGCCTCCACCGAGGCGGGCCCGGCTGGGGCTACAGGCCCCGGCGACACCGGCCGGGAACCCCGCCGCCGGCCGTCCGCCCGCCTCGGCGAGCTTCCGCTGTACCTGGCGGCCCTTGGCCTGACCTGTCTCTTCACGACGCTGGCGCTGCAGCTGTGGGACGCCAGCCGGGCCGTCCCGTTCACCTACGATGGCGATGCCCTGGCGGTCGGAGCCCACTTCAAGACCGTGTTGGAGACCGGGTGGTACGAGAACCAGCCGATGCTCGGGGCGCCGTTCGGGCAGATGTACCACGACTTCCCGCAGGCCGACAACCTTCACCTGGCCGCCGTCGCCGTCATGAACGTCTTCGTCGACAACTGGGCGGTCGCGTTCAACGCCTACTACCTGCTGGGCTTCCCCCTCGCCGCTCTCACCGCGGTCTGGTTCTTCCGGCTGGTGGGGGTCTCACGTGCGTTCACGTTGGTGCTGGCCGTGCTGTTCGCGCTTCTGCCCTACCACTTCGAGAAGAACCAGGGGCACCTGTTCCTCGCCTCGTACTACCCGGTGCCCCTGGGGGCTGGCGTCGTTCTCATGGCCTTGCGAGGCACATCGCTCTGGAGCCTGGGGGCGGGTGCGCGCTCGCGCGTCCTCGCCCGGTTGACCTGCCCCGCGGTGCTGACCGTGCTGGCGATGGTGCTGGTGGGCGCGGCCTCGACGTACTACAGCATCTTCACCGCGATCCTGCTGGCCGTCGCCGGGCTGGTCGCCCTGTGGCGGGACGGCAGCTGGCGACGCTTCGTGGGCGCCGCGGCCGCCGGAGCCCTTCTGTTGGCCACGATGCTCGTGAACATGGCCCCGGACCTGCTCTACGCCCGAGGTCGGGAGGCCAACACGCTCGCATTCACGCGGGACGCTGGCGAGGCGGATGTCTATGGGCTCAAGTTGGCGCAGCTGCTGCTGCCCTCCTTCCACCATCGCTGGCAACCGCTGGGCGAGCTGCGTTTGACCTACAACCGTGAGTTCCCGCTCCCGAGCGAGTCACCCGTGCTCGGTGCGGTCGCGGCGGCCGGCCTGGTCATCCTCCTCATCGTCGTGGTGTCCGCCTTGGCCCGGCGGCGGCCCGCTTCCGCCCGCACGAGCCTTCGGCTGCGGCACCTCGCCCTCCTCACGCTCGTCTCGTTGGGGGTGGCCGGGATCGGCGGCTTCTCGACGCTCATCGCACTCTTCGTCACGGACAACGTGCGCAGCTGGAACCGGATGTCGATCTTCATCGCGCTCTTCTGCCTCGCGGCGGTCGGCGTCGCCCTTGACGTGCTGGTGCGGTGGGTGCAATGCCTGCGTCCCGACAGCCGCAAGCTCGGTGTCGTCCTGCCGACGGTTCTGGGGTTGTTCTTGATGGGGCTCGGGATCCTGGACCAGACGAGTGGCGACTACATCCCGAACTACAAGGGTGTGCGGGAGTCGTACTACAGCGACGCGGCGTACGTGCGGGAGATCGAGGACCAGCTGCCGGCCGGCGCCGCCGTCTACCAGGTGCCACATCAAGTGTTTCCGGAGTCGCCGGCCGTCAACGGCGTGCCTGACCCGGACCCGTTGCGGTTGTACCTGAGCTCCACCGACACGCGATGGAGCGCGGGCGGTCTGAAGGGCCGGCCGCAAGCCGACTGGCCGTTGCGACTGGCCGACAAGCCGATCTCCACGGTCGTCCCCCTGCTCGCGGTCTCCGGCTTCTCCGGCATCAGCGCGGACCGCCTGGCGCTCGGAGATGCGGCCGCACGGTTGGAGGACGACCTGACGTGGCAGCTCGGTGCAGGACCGACAGCGGCGAGCAGCGATGGCCGATTCGTGTTCTGGCCGCTCGCCGGTGCCGAGGCGGAGATGGCCAGCCGCTACGACGAGTCCGCTCGGGAGGCGCTGCGTGCGTCGACCCTGCTGCCGCCGGTTCCGTACGCCGGGCCCGGCTTCGAACGCCCCATGGTGCTCGACGGCAAGGTGGTGTGGCGCAGCCGGAAGCCGACAGCGCAGCTCCTGCTGGACAACCCCCGGGACAGCCCCCTCGCCGTGCACCTCTCCTTCGCATTGGCCTCGGTGGCGGGTGCCGAGAACGTCGAGGTCCGGCTTCCGGGCCGCGACCCGATCTCTTTGGACCTGACTGAGGGTCTGGCCCCGGTTGCGGTGGACCTCGTACTCCGCCCGGGACACAGCGTCGTCCGGCTTCGCGTCACGTCGGCGGCCCGGGTGGTCGCCGGGCCGCCTCGCCCTGCGGCATTCGATGTCATCGACATCGACCTGACCGACCCCGCCTTTGAAAGCTTTCAGCCCTGAGCCAACGGCTGGGCCGACGAGGGGCTCCACTACGCTGGGAACCTGTGCTTGAGGACGCCGAGGCGGAGCAACCGCATCGGGTCTCCGTCGTGATCCCGGTGTACCAGGGCGAGCGGACGCTCTCCGGCGTCGTAGATGAGGTGCTCCAGCTCGCCACTCCGACGCTATCCCCAGACGGCAACCTGGTCGTCGTCAGCGAGATCCTCCTAGTCCACGATCATGGCCCGGACGAGTCCGCGGACGTCATCCGGCGGCTCGAGGTCGAGCATCCCCGGGTGAGGTCGCTTTGGCTGAGTCGCAACTTCGGTCAGCACGCGGCCACCTTGGCGGGCATGGCCTCCTCAGGCGGCGACTGGATCGCCACACTGGACGAGGACGGCCAGCACGACCCTGCCGTCCTGCCCTCCTTCGTCGACGCGGCCCTCCGGGACGGCGCGACCTTGGTCTATGCGGCTCCGACGAACCGGGCTCCCCACGGCTTCTTCCGCAACACCGCATCCCGGACCGCCAAGTGGCTGGTGGCGCGGCTGGCCGGCGAGGAGACCACCAAGTACCAGAGCTATCGGTTGGTGCTCGGCGAGATCGGCCGGAGCGTCGCCGCCTACTCGGGATCCGGCGTCTACCTGGACGTGGCGATCGGCTGGGTCAACGCCAAGACGACGACGTGCCCCGTCCGATGTCGAGGTGAGGGGGGTCGGCGGTCCGGCTACTCCGGCCGGCGGCTGCTCTCACACTTTTGGCGGCTCGTGTTGTCAAGCGGTACCAGGGCGCTCCGGATCGTCAGCTGGCTGGGGGTGATGTTCGCCGTCATCGGTGTCGTCGTCGCCGGCTCCCTGGTGGTGTCCCGGCTCACCGGCGCCACCGTTCCGGAGGGTTGGACCTCCACCGTCGTGGCGCTCCTCCTCGGCACCGGAGCGATCCTCTTCTCACTTGGGGTGATCGCTGAGTACCTCGGCGTCGCGGTGAACATGGCGATGGGAAAGCCCCTCTACCTCATCGTGTCGGATCCGGCGCATGGTCCACTTGCCCGTCCGAACGCACCGCGGCGTGGTGCTGCAGGGAACTTGGAAGACGAGTCCCGTCACGGATGACGGCCCTCACCTGGGTGGTCGGGCGCGGCGGCTTGCTGGGCGGCGCGGTCGAACGGGCCCTGTCCAGGACCACCGCCGTGTGGACGCCGTCCGAGCAGGTGCCGTGGGACGACCACCGCGCCGCGGCGGCGCTGCTGCGGGCCACTGAAGGCTTTGCCGCCGCGGCGGGATCCGGTACGTGGCAGCTCGCCTGGTGTGCTGGTGCGGGCGTGACGACATCGACGGCCGGTGAGCTGACCGTCGAGATCAGGCTTCTCCAGATGACTCTTGAAGCGCTCGCCAGGAGCGGGCTCGGGTCAGGGGCAGTCTTCCTGGCCAGCTCGGCCGGCGGGGTGTACGCCGGAGCCCCAGGCACCCCACCCTTCACTGAGCACACGCCGCCGGTCCCCTTGTCCCCGTACGGCGCGGCGAAGCTCGAGGCTGAGCGCCTCGCGGTCACGTGGGGCCGGCGAACCGGGATACCCGTGGTCGTCGGTCGCATCGCGAACCTCTACGGCCCCGGACAGAGCCTCCTCAAGCCGCAGGGCCTGATCTCGCGGTTCTGTCTGGCCCACCTCACCGGTCAGCCCCTGTCCATCTACGTGCCGCTTGACACGGTGCGGGATCACCTCTACGTCGACGACTGCGCCGCTCTGGTCGCCCAGACCTTGCGAGCAGCTCACCGGTTGCCCGCCGGCACCTCAGTCACGAAGATCCTGGCCTCGCACCGCGCGCTGACCATCGGCGCGCTGCTGGGAGAGATGCGCCGGCTCCTGCGCCGGCCACCCCGGATCGTCTTCGGCGCATCCGCGGCGGCTCGCTTCCAGGCGCTCGACCTGCGCCTGCAGTCGGTGACGTGGCCAGAGCTCGACCGGCGCACCTTGACACCGCTCCCGGTCGGGATCAGCGAGACGATGGAGGATCTTCGGGCTGCGCTGCGGATGGGTTCTCTGTGGCCCCCGGTTCACGCCTCGGCGGACCTCCAACGCTCCGGAGCAGTCGGGTGAGCCTTGTGCCGGTCGGCTCCGCCTCGCTCCGATCTCGTGGAGGGCCTTGATGGGCGAGGCATCGGGAGCCGAGGGCACCGACGGCGTCGAGTACGCCCAGCGGTTGCTGGCGAAGCAGAACATCTGGTGGAAGAAGCTCTTGCGCGTGCAGGCGCCGTACCAGTGGAACCTGCGCCGTCAGGGACTCGGGCGGACTATCGACGTCGGCTGCGGCATCGGTCGCAACCTCAAGACCTTGGCGCCCGGGTCGGTCGGGGTCGACCACAACTCGGACTCGGTGGCCGTGGCCCGTGTCAGCGGCGCCATCGCGATGACGCCCACAGAGCTAGGCGCGAGTGACCTGGCCCGGCCTGGGTCCTTCGACGGGATGTTGCTGGCGCACGTCATCGAGCACATGGGAAGAGAGGAGGCACAGGCCCTGGCGCGCGAGTACCTGCCTTACCTCCGACCGGGCGGCAAGGTTTTCATGCTGTGCCCACAGGAACGAGGCTTCGCCAGCGACCCGACGCACGTCCAGTTCACCACGGACGAGGATCTCGTGGCGCTGTCCCGCTCTCTCGGCCTGGTCCCCGGCAAGCCCTACAGCTTTCCGTTCCCGCGCTGGGCCGGGAAGCCGTTCATCTACAACGAGTTCTGTCTGCTGTCCGTCGTCCCCGGAGCGTGAGGCGCCGGTCTCTCAACGGAAGAGGTCCTCGGCGTTGGGCCGGATCACCTCGGCACGGACCGACGCCTCCCGCAGGAACGCGGGATCGATGCCTCGCACGATCGCCACAGGGATGCCCCTTGACTTCCCCATGACGAGCTCGGCCGCCGCCGCCACCTCGTCAGCGATGCAGACCTCGGTCACCTGGAGCTCGCGGCCGAGGGCGTCGAGCGAGCCGCGCAGGTCGGCTACCGCGGCCAACCCGGCGACCCCGATGGCCACATCGGTGACGCCGCGCCGCCAGGGGCGCCCGAAGGTGTCGCTGACCACCACGCCCACATCGACGCCGAGCCTGGCCCGCAAGCCGTCGCGGATGCGGCGAGCCGAACGGTCGGGATCGAGCGGAAGGAGGGCCGCCCAGCCCGGCTCGACGTTCGACAGGTCGATCCCGGAGTTGGCGCAGACGAAGCCGTGGCGGGTTTCGGTCACGACGAGGTCGCCTCGACGACGCAGGACGCGCACCGACTCGGCCTCGACGAGGGACTTGTGGGCCAGGTGGTCGCCAGGGTCGATGGGCACCAGACGTCCCTCGGCCTTGCTCACGACCTTCTGGGTGACGACGACGACGTCACCGTGCTGCAAGAGGGTACCGGCGGCGCTTGCGACGATGTCGGCGAGGACCTGGCCCGGCCGGACCTCGTGGATATCGCCGACGGGGATCACTCGCAGGTCACCCGCACCCAGCTCGGGATGCATGCGCCTTGACACTAGAGCAGCGGCGTCACCGCCAGGAGGGTCCGAGCGAGGGCTTCGGTGGTGGCCGGATCGTTCAGGACCGTCGGCGCCACGATGGCCCGGAGCCCTTCGGCCTCGACCGCGCCGGCGAGGTCGGCGTCGGCCACGTCGATGACCAGTGTGCCGACGAAGGATCGGTAGGCCCGGGCCACCCCGACGGCGCTGACCTCATGACCGAGGTCGGCGAGGAGCGAGGCGGCCGGGCCCTTCAGGGCTGCGCCAGCGACGATGGGGGAGACGGCCACCACGTCGGCCCGTCGCGCCTGCAGGACCTCCTCGACAGCGGCCACGGCCAGGAGCGGGCCGATTGAGACGATGGGGTTCGAAGGGCACACGACGATGCGGTCGGCGCCGGTCAACGCGTCGAGGACGCCCGGCGCTGGCGTCGCCGACCCCCGCCCCTCGAAGCGGACAGCGCTCACCTTCCCCTGGTGGCGACGGCCGACGAACCAGGCTTGGAACTCGAGCTCGTGGCCGTCGACGACGACGAAGGTGCGAACCCGATCGTCGGTGACCGGAAGGAGTCGGAAGCCGATCCCAAAGGCGGCGGCCACCTCGGAGGTGACCACGCTGAGGGGAGCGCCCTCGGCCCGGCGCCCGGTGCGGTAGAGGTGGGTGGCCAGGTCCCGGTCACCGAGGTTGAACCAGGTGGCGCCGGCCTGTGAGCCGCTCGGCACCACCCGGACAAACCGCCGGAGGGCCTGCATGGCTGCCCACGTCTCGCCGGACAGCCCCCATCCGGACACTGGGTTGACGGCTCCGGCCACGGTGTAGGTGATGGTGTCGAGGTCGGGGGAGATGGCCAGCCCGTGGAGGTCACAGTCATCGCCGACGTTGACGATGGCCGTGAGTAGCCTCGGCCCGACCACCGCGGCCAGCCCGGGCAGCAGCCTGGCCGCGCCGACCCCGCCGCAGAGGGCGGCGACCCTCACCGCAGCTGGCTGGCGACGAGGTCCAGGTCGGCTTCCACCATCATCTGCACCAGCTGCTCCAGGCTGGTGGTGGGCTCCCAGCCCAGGGCCCTCTTCACCTTGGTCGGATCACCGATCAGCAGGTCGACCTCGGCGGGTCGCATGAACCGCTGGTCCTGCACCACGTGCGCCTCGGCGTCGAGACCCGCGGCGGCGAAGGCCAGCTGGCAGAACCGTCGCACCGTGGTGGTGACCCCGGTGGCGACGACGTAGTCGTCGGGCTGGTCCTGCTGCAGCATGCGCCACATGGCGTCGACGTAGTCGCCGGCGAAGCCCCAGTCCCGCTCGGCGTCGAGGTTCCCGAGGGGCAGCTTCTCGGCCAGGCCGTGCTTGATCCGGGCCACGCCGTAGGTGATCTTGCGGGTCACGAACTCCAACCCGCGGCGGGGCGACTCGTGGTTGAACAGGATGCCCGAGCAGGCGTGGACCCCGTAGGACTCCCGGTAGTTCACCGTGATCCAGTGCCCGTAGACCTTGGCCACGCCATAGGGGCTGCGGGGGTAGAACGAGGTGGCCTCGGTCTGGGGGCTCTCGACCACCTTGCCGAACATCTCCGACGACGACGCCTGGTAGAAGCGGGCCTCGGGTGCGGCGGTGCGCAGGGCGTCGAGCATGCGGGTGACGCCGAGGGCGGTGGTCTCGCCCGTGAGCACCGGCTGGCTCCAGCTGGTGGGCACGAAGGACTGGGCGGCCAGGTTGTAGATCTCGTCGGGCTGGTGCTCGCGCAGCGCAGCGATGAGCGAGCCCTCGTCGATGAGGTCGGCTTGGACGAGGGTGATCCGGTCCTGGATGCCGGCGATGCGCTCGAAGTTGAGGGTGCTCGAGCGCCGCACCATCCCAACGACCTGGTAGCCCTTGGCTAGCAGGAGCTCGGCCAGGTAGGACCCATCCTGGCCGGTGATGCCGGTGACGAGCGCTCGCCGCGGGGCCATGGGCGGCATCGTACCGTCCGCGCTGGTGAGGTGACCCTGGCCGCGGCGAGGGCCTCAGAACCGTCGGGATCAGGTGAAACCCGTTGGTTCTGGGAACCGTCGACCGGCCACAGCTGCGGCGGTGCATCCAGGCCGCCGCCCTCGCGCACGTCGACCCGCAGACCGGAGGCGGTATGCACGATGCCCGTCGCCTCGGCCAGCACCGTCAGGGACCGGATCGCGCCCCTCGCCACCAGGCTCGCCTTCGGGCTGGCGCCCGAGGGCTCGTCGCTGCCAGCATCAAGCCTCACATGTCTGCCAACGCGACCGACCGGACCCCTGAGGTCGTCATCATCGGGGCCGGCCCCGCCGGCCTCACCGCGGCCTACGAGCTGGGCAAGGCGGGCGTCCGCTCCACCATCCTCGAAGCGGACACCGTGGTGGGTGGGATCAGCCGCACGGCCAAGCGCGGCGGCTGGCGCTTCGACATCGGCGGCCACCGCTTCTTCACCAAGGTCACCCGGGTCGAGAGGCTGTGGCACGAGATCCTCCCCGACGAGGACTTCCTGATGCGGCCCCGCATGAGCCGGATCTTCTACAAGGGCAAGTTCTACGACTACCCCCTCAAGCCCATCAACGCCCTGAAGAACCTGGGCATCGTCGAATCCGTCCTGAGCGTGCTCTCCTACCTGTGGGTGCGGGTCCGGCCGCCGAAGGAGACCACGAGCTTCGAGGGCTGGACGGCGAACGCCTTCGGCTGGCGCCTCTACCGCACGTTCTTCAAGACCTACACCGAGAAGGTGTGGGGCGTGCCCGCCGAGAAGATCCAGGCTGACTGGGCCGCCCAGCGCATCAAGAACCTCAACCTGATCAGCGCCATCGTCAACGCCCTCCTGCCCAAGCGCAACCAGAAGGACATCACCTCGCTGATCGAGGAGTTCCAGTACCCAAAGTACGGTCCCGGCCAGATGTGGGAGAAGTGCACCGAGCTGGTGCAGGCCCAGGGGTCGAAGGTCGTGTTCGAGACCAAGGTGGCCAAGATCCGCCACCAGAGCGGCCGGGCCACCGCCGTGGTCGGCTCGTCCCGTGACGGGGGGGAGACCGACTACCCGTGCTCCGACGTGGTCTCCTCGATGCCGTTCACCGCCCTGCTGAAGGCGATGGACCCGCCGCCGCCGGCCGAGGTCATCGCCGCCGCCGGCCGCCTCACCTACCGCGACTTCCTCACCGTGGCCCTGGTCGTGCCCGAGTCGGCCGGGTTTCCCGACAACTGGATCTACATCCACGCCCCCGAGGTGAAAGTGGGCCGCATCCAGAACTTCGGCTCGTGGTCGCCCTACCTGGTCAAAGACGGCCGCACCTGCCTCGGCTTGGAGTACTTCGTATTCGAGGGTGACGAGCTGTGGAACGCCCCCGACGACGACCTGATCGCCCGGGGCAAGCGCGAACTGCAGCAGCTGGGCCTGGTCGACCCATCGGTGGTCGAGGAGGGCTACGTGGTCCGGATGCCAAAGGCGTACCCGTTCTACGACGCCACCTACAAGGCGAACCTGCAGATCATGCGCGACTGGCTCGCGGCCAACACCCCGAACGTCCACCCGGTCGGGCGCAACGGCATGCACAAGTACAACAACCAGGACCACTCGATGCTCACGGCGATGCTGAGCGTGGAGAACATCCTGGGCCACCAGCCTGCGCACGACGTCTGGGCGGTCAACGTCGAGAAGGACTACCACGAGGAGAAGGCGGCTCCCTGAGCCCCTACGTCGGGAGGCCCTTGGCGTACAGGCGGCTCTGGACAACGGTGTGGATCGATGGGCGCCTCGGGTCGGGATCGAGCTGATCGACCAGCCGCAGGCCGGGGGTGGCCCGTATGATGTCCTCGGCCTGGTTGCAGCGCTGGTACATGAGGTTGACGAACTCGGTGTCCGCGATTGTCAGGCGGTTGAGCGGAGCGCACACCACCAGGATGTGGCCGCCGGCCGGCACGGCCGTCAGGAGCGGGGGCAGGAGCGCCTGCTGGTCGGCCGCTCGCAACCGCTCGAAGGCGTCGCGCTGATCGGTCCGGCTCGGATCGGCAGCCGGCCCGGTCGCATCGGCGTAGCGGAGATCGGGCGGCATGTACAGGGACAGGACCGGAATGCGGCCGAAGTCGGTGACCACGAGGTCGCCGGGCTGCAGCTGCAGACTGAAGTGGTCGGCGATCAGCTTGTAGTCGCTCTTGCGGTTTGGCTCCGTCCGCAGGCCGATCGGAGCGGTCAGCGCGCTGTAGAGCACGAGGCCGGCCAGGGCCACCTGGCCGCCTCGGGCCACGCCGACCGCCAGCACGAGCGCTATCGGGGCGAGCACCACCGCCAGGTAGCGGGCGTGCCACACCGACTCCTCCCGGGAGATGAGCCAGGCGATCATCACCGTGACCCCGGGCAGGATGGCCACGGCGACGGTGCCGCGCCCCACCTGCCTCCAGGGTCGCTGCAGCACCGCCATGAGCCCGAGGGCGGCGCCCAGCCCCAGGGCCACCGTCGCCTCCCGTGCTCCGAAGAGGCCGATCACGTCGTCCCGCACCTGGTTGGGTGTCGGTACGGGCTCGACCAATACGCCGGTGTGCTCTAGCTGGTAGAGCAGGGTCGGCAGCCACGGCAGGTAGGCGATCGCCGTGGCCCCGAAGGCCAGCACGACATCCCGGAGGACTTGGACCCGGTCTTGGGAGAGCACCACGCAGGCGATGGCGGCCACGCCAGCTGCGATCCCGAACAACACGCCCCAGTTGTGGGTGTAGAGGACGAGTGCCAACAGGACCGAAAAGATCGGAACGTAGCGGCGGCGCCGGAGCACGAAGGCGTGTACGAAGGCGGCCGAGGTCAGCAGGCTCAGAAGGGCCAGCAGCGTGTACATCCGGGTCTCGGTGGCGTAGTAGGACAAGAACGGGTTGAGGGCCATGAGCGCGGCGAAGACCCATCCCACGCGGCGACCGAACAGGCTCCAGCCGGCCCATAGGGCGGCCGGGATGGTGGCGACGGCGAACCCGAGCGAGAGGAGGTGCGTGGCCACCTCCGATGACCCGAACAGCGCCATCCAGACGTGCAGGAGCAGGTAGTACAGCGGCGGGGAGCCATCCTGGCGGAGGATCTCCGGGATCTCGGTGAAGCCGTGAGAGGAGATGCCGATCGTGATCCCCTCGTCCACCCAGAACAAGGCAGCGCGGCCTTGACCCCAGAGGTAGCCGGTGAGGACGACCACCACGATCAGCATGAGGACGTCCCCGCTCCCGAACCGTTCGTTCGGTTGGTCCGATCGCTCGTCGTCAGCCCACAGGATCGGCTGTGTCCGCCGAACCGATGCGGCGGGCGCGAAGGGGGAGCGGGAGGATTCTGAGGTTGGGGCGGTGACGTGATCCCCGCGTCGTTCCTTCGCCCCCTCGTGTGTCTGCACCCCTCAGCCCTTCCTTCACGTCAGTGCCCGGCACGTTATCGGAGCCCGGAGCTGGTCGTCATAGCCGATGTGTTCCCCTGGTCAGGTCGAGGTGACCTTGAGGAACAGGCGGCCCTTCACCGAGGCGTAGAGCGCGGGCAACTGTGGATCGGGATCGAACGCGTCCCTAAGCTCCAGGCCCTCCATCTCCAGCATCAGCCTCTCCGCTTCGTTGCAGCGCAGGGGGTCGAGCTGCACGAACTCGGGGTCCTCGGCGCTCGTGTTGCTCGCCGAATGGCACACCACGACCACGTGGCCGCCAACCGGGAGGGACTCGACCAGCGGTGGGAGGCTCAACCTCGGGTTGGCAGCCCTCAGTCGCTTGACGCTGTCACGCTGGTCCGTCCTCCGCTCGTCGGGCACCACACCGCTTGCAGCATCGAAGTAGCGCAGGCCAGGCGGAAGGTAATAGGACAGGAGGGGGATCCGGCCGAAGTTGGTTACCACCAGGTCACCTGGCCGCAACTGCGGTCCGAAGCGCTGGGTAACCAGCTTTGCATCGCTCTTTGAGGTCGGCCGCTGCTTCTCTTGTATCGGAGCGGTCAGGAACCCGTATACGACCAGACAAGCGATAGACATCCGTCCGGCATGGGCCAGGCCGACAGCGAATACGAGGGCGATGGGCGCCAATGCCACGGTGAGGTATCGCGATTGCCACACCGACTCCTCCTGGGACATCAGCCACGCGACGACGATCACCACCACCGGGAGGATGGCGAGGGCCACGACGGCGCGCCCGTCCCGCTTCAACGGCCGCCGCAGCACAGGGGCGAGCCCGGCCACGGCGCCGATGCCCAAGGCCACGAGCGCCTCCCGGGAACCGAAAACCTCCATGAGCTCATTACGCGCGGTCAGCAGCGTCGGCGTGCGAGCGAAGGGGGTGCCCGTATGGGCCAGCTGCAGGAGCAGGCTCGGCAGCCAGGGCAGGTACGAGAACGCAGCGCCGCCGAAGGCCAGGGCGGCGTCGATGATGACCCTGCGGCCGAACCCGTCGAAGCCGGCGCAGACGAGGGCGGCGACGCCGGCGGCGAACCCAAAGAAGAGGCCCCAGTTGTGGGTGTAGATGACAAGCGTCAGGAGGAGCGAGAAAGCGGGCAGGTAGCGCCGCCGACGGAACACGAAGGCGTGGGCGAATGTGGCGCTAGCCAGGAGCGCCAGCAGGGCAAGCAGCGTGTACATCCGGGTCTCGTTCGCGTAGGAGGCCAGGAACGGGTTGAGGGCCATGAGCGCGGCGAACATCCATCCGACCCGGCGCCCGAAGAGGCTCCACCCGGCCCAGAGGGCGGCCGGGATGGTGGCTAGGGCGAACCCAAGCGAGAGCAGGTGGGTGGCAACCTCAGACGACCCGAACATCGCCATCCAGACATGGAGGATGAGGTAGTACAACGGTGGGGAGCCGTCCTGGCGGAGGATGCCGGGTATTGAGGTGAAGGAGTGCGAGGAGATGCCGACCGCTATCCCTTCGTCCACCCAGTAGTCCAACGTGCTGGCCCGGCTCCACAGGTAGCCCACCACGATGAGCACCGCGGCCAGGGTGAGGAGATCTCGTGGCGCGGCGCGACGGCGCGGCCCTTCCGCCACGTCCTCGGCGACGCTGGGGGATTCCGGCTCCGAACGACGCTCGACGTCGGGCGCTGGCATCGGCGGCGTCCGCTTTGAGACGAGCGGTATCCTCGGACCACCCCCCTGCTTGCGGAGGTGCGCTCCGGCTCGCCGCCCCGATGTTCCTGTGCCGTGCAGCGGTGAGGGAGGTGGCGTGAGTTCCTCCCCCGCCGAGCGGAGGTGAGCCCCACCTCGTCTACGCAACCTGAACCGTCCCTTCGATGCCGAGCGTGGCTGGGGCAGGATAACGGAGCGCGTGGGGGACGGGCCGTAGGGTGGCTGGGGATGCGGGCGTTCGTCACCGGCGCCGCCGGGTTCGTGGGACGGCACCTCACGACCCACCTGGAGGCGGTGGGCGACGAGGTGGCCGTCCTGGCCGAGGGCATCGACATCGCCGACGGGACGGCGGTCGCCGCCGCGATGGCCGAGGCGGCACCCGAGGTGGTGTACCACCTGGCCGGCTGGGCCCACGTCGGCGACTCGTGGAAGCACCCGACCGAGGTGGTCCGGGTCAACGTCCTGGGCACCGCGGCGGTGCTCGAGGCCTGCCGCTCGGCCGGCGTCGGGCGGATCCTGCTGGTCGGCTCGGCCGACGCCTACGGCACTTTCGACCCGACCGACCTGCCCCTTCGGGAGGACCTCCCGCTGTGCCCGGTGACGCCCTACGGCGCCTCGAAGGCCGCCGCCGAGGTGCTCGCCCTCCAGGCCCACCGGGCCTCGGGCGCCGGGGTGGTCCTCACCCGGTCGTTCAACCACACCGGCCCGGGGCAGCACCCGTCGTTCGTGGTGCCCGCCCTGGCCCGGCGGATCGTCGAGACGGCCGCCGCTGGCGGAGGGGCCGTGCGGGTGGGCAACCTGTCGGCGCAGCGGGACCTCCTCGACGTCGAGGACGTCGTGCGGGCCTACCGGGTCCTGGCCGCCCGCGCCGAGCCGGGACGGGCGTACAACGTCTGCTCGGGCGTGCCCGTGGTCATCGAGGAGCTGGCCCGACGCCTGTCCGAGCTGTCGGGCGCCGAGGTGGACCTGGTGGTCGACCCCGCCCTGGTGCGCCCGGTCGACGTGCCCCTGGTGGTGGGGGACAACACCCGCCTGCGGGCCCTTGGGTGGCAGCCGGAGGTGGCGCTGGCCGAGACCCTGCGCCGGGTCCTGGCCGACCAGCGCTCGTGCCGGGAGGCCACCGCCGGGCCCTGAGGCCGGGCCGGCGCCGAGCCGTTCAGGCGGCGAGGAGCGAGCGCACCTGGGTGGCGGCGGTCTCGGCGGCCTGGCGGGCCGAGGCGACCACGGCCTTGACGTGGTCCGGGAGCCGCTGCTCGACGTCGTCGAAGCGCACCTCGAGCTCCTTGGCCACTGGCTCGAGGGCCTCCTCGAGGTTGGCCACGGCCTTGTGCACCTGGGTCCTGACCTCGCTGAGCTGGGCGTCGAGCACGCTGGCCAGTTCCTCGACCTGGGCCTTCAGCGAGGCCTCGAGGCGGTCGCGGTCGACGCCGACGGTGCTGGCCACCTCACGCCGGGCCACCTGGGCGCGCTGGAAGCCGAGCACGCTGAGGCCGACGGCGACGTAGGCGGAGTCCTTGAGGGTCTGGGTCACATCCATGCGTGCAACCGTAACGCTAAGTGCTAACCGTTGCAAGCGGTTGGGCCGCGGGAAGGGTGTCCGCGAGGCGGGGAGGTGCCGGGTCTAGCCTCGTCCTCCCGTATGGACGACCTCGCCCCCGGGCAGCCGGCGCTGGATGAGGCGCCGCCCGTGGTGGCCGTCATGGTGGTCTGTGACCCGGGGCCGTGGTTCGAGGAGTCGCTCACCGCGCTGGCCGCCCAGGATTACCCGGCCCTGTCGATCCTGGTCGTCGACGCCGCCAGCACCACCGACCCCACCGAGCGGGTGGCCGCGGCGGTGCCCTCGGCCTTCGTCCGCCGCCTGCACGTGGACCCGGGCTACGCCGCCGCCGCCAACGAGGTCCTCAAGGTCGTGAAGGGGGCATCGCACCTGCTCTTCGTGCACGACGACGCCGCCCCGGCGCCCGACGCCGTCCGCCTCTTGCTCGAGGCCGCCTACCGGGGGAACGCCGCCATCACCACGCCGAAGCTGGTGGCGTGGGACCAGCCTGATCTGCTGCTGGCGGTGGGCGAGTCGGCCGACCCGCTCGGCCGGCCGGTGGCCATCGTGGAGCCGGGCGAGGTCGACCAGGGCCAGCACGACGCCGAGCGGGAGGTCCTGGTCGCCCCCGGCGCCTGCCTGCTCGTGCGGGCCGACCTGTTCCGGCGTCTGGGGGGGTTCGACCGGGCCGCGATCCTCGGGGCCGAGGACCTTGACCTGTGCTGGCGGGCCGCGGTGGCCGGTGCCCGCACCATGACCGCCCCGGCCGCCCGGGTCCGCCACCGCGCCGCCCTCACCAACGGCGAGCGGCACAGCCGCCTCGGGGACGTGCGCCGGCTCGATCTCCATCTGCGTCTGCGGGCCGCGCTCGTCGCCGCCACGCCGCTCGGCTTCCTGGTGACGCTGGCCCAAGCCGGGGCCACCGCCGTCACCGAGGCCGTCGTGGCCATCGCCCTCGGCCGCCGGGGCAACGCCCGGATGGCGCTCGGCGCCTTTTCCTCGAACCTGCGGTCGATGGGCGGCCTCCTCGAATCGCGCCAGCGCCTGGCCGCCCTGCGCAAGGGCGGCGACCCGGCGGCGGTGCGCAGGCTGCTGGCCCGGCGGGGCCGGCTGGGGGCGCTGGTGCGCGAAGCCGGAGGTGACGGCGGGAGCGGCGGTGAGCGGACCAGGGCCGAGCTGCTGCGCCTGGGGACCTCTGGATGGCGGTCGTCGGGCCTGCGCCGCCACATCGTCGCCCTCGGCGCGCTGGCCCTGGTGCTGCTGATCGGCAGCCGCCACCTCCTGCGCGGGCCGATGCCCCAGCTGGGCTCGCTGGCCGCCCTGCCCGAGGACCCGCTCCAGCTGCTCCGCACCTACCTCGGCGGGGCCCGGTCGGCCGGCATGGGCGGTCTCGGTGCCGTCCCGCCCGCCTTCGCCCTCCTCGGGCTGGCCAGCGTCGCCCTGCTCGGCGGCACCGGGCTGGTGGGCACGCTGCTCGTCTTCGGCTCGCTGATCGCCGGCGTCGTCGGGGCCGCCCGCCTGGCCCGACCGCTCGGCAGCGGCCGGGCCACCGCCGCCTCCGCCATCGCCTACGCCGCGGTGCCGTTGTGGCCCGACGCCCTGGCCCGGGGGCGGCTGGCGGGCCTGGTCGCCTACGGCCTGGCTCCGTGGCTGCTCCTGAGGTTGTTCCGGGCCACCGGCCTGGCCCCCTTCGGCGCCGACGCCCCGCCCGAGGACGGCGGCACCGCCGATGTCGGGCTGGCCCGCTCGGCCCGCCGGGCCCGCCGCCGGGCCGAGGCCAACCGGCCCGAGCCGGTCCTTGTCGGGGCCGGCGCCGGCGGTGCCCTTCCGTTCGAGCCGTTCGCCCCGGGCGAGCTCGAGGGCCTCGACGGGCCTCCGTTGCAGACCCCCGAGCTGGGTTGGACCAGCGGCGAGGCGCTCACCGAGGTGGGCGCTCAGCACGCTCTCGACGAGATGGGCGCCTTCGAGGACGACGTCGAGCTCGACGACCTGGCCCGGGTCCGGGTCCACCACCGGGGCCCGGCCGTCCGCCGCCTCGAGCCCCCGCCCGCCCCGCGGCGCACCCGCCTGCAGCAGGTCGCCGCCATGGCCGTACTTCTGGCCCTCGGCACGGCGCTGGCGCCGGCCCTCCTGCCGGCCGCCGTCGTCGCCGCCCTGGGGCTCCTGGCCAGCGTGGCCATCGCCGGCGAGGCGGCGGGCGTGCTCCGGGCCGCCCGCACCGCCGCCCTCGGGGCCCTCGGGGCCCTGGTGCTGCTCTCGCCCTGGAGCATCAGCCTGCTGCGGGCCGGCCAGTGGTCGGCCCTGACGGGCCCCGCCCGCCCCCTGGCCGACGCCCCGCGGGCCTTCGACCTCCTCCGCTTCTCCACCGGCCCGCTGCCCGTCGGCCCGCTGCCCCTGCTGCTCCTCCTCGCCGCCCTGCTCCCGCTGACCACGGGCCGCTCGTGGCGGGCGGCGTGGGCGGCCCGGTGCTGGTCGGTGTCCCTGGCCTGCTTCACCATCGCCCTCGTGGGCGGTCGGGGCTGGCTCGGCGTCACCGCCCTCGAACCCGGAGTGCTCCTCCCCTTCGCCGCCGCCCCGGTGGCGCTGGCCATCGCCCTCGGCGCCGCCGCCTTCGAGGTGGACCTGCGGGGCTTCTCCTTCGGCTGGCGCCAGCTGGCCTCGCTCGGGGCCGCCGGAGCCGTGGCCCTCGCCTGCCTGCCGATGCTGCTCGGCGTGCACAGCGGGCGTTGGGGGGCGCCGACCCGCGACCTCGCCGGTGTCCTGTCGTGGATGCCGGACAAGGTGGGCGAGGGCGCCTTCCGGGTGCTGTGGATCGGCGATCCGGCCGCCCTGCCCCTGACCGGGTGGAACCTCGGCGACGGGCTGGCCTACGCCACCTCGCGCAACGGTCCGCCCACGGCCGCCGACCAGTGGGCCGGGCCCCAACAGGGCATCGACGAGCGGCTGATCGATCCGGTGCGCAGCGCCCGGAGCAACGACGTGGTCGACCTCGGCCACCGCCTCGCCCCCCTCGGCGTGCGCTACCTGGTGATCCCGCTGCGGGCCGCACCCGTCGACGCTCCCGAGCGGCCGGTGCCCGCCGACCTCCCGGCCGCCCTCCGGGCCCAGGTCGACCTCCGCCAGATCGACACCAACGCCTCGCTGCTGGTCTTTGAGAACGTGGCCTGGGCCCCCACCCGGGCCCAGCTGCCGGCCGGGGCGGCCGAGGCCGCCCGCGCCAAGAAGGCCGACGTCGCCGCCCTCGACCTCAGCGGCGCCGAGCCGGTGCTCGACCCGACCAGGCCCGGGTCGTCCCGCTTCCAGGGCGACGTGCAGGCCGGCGAGGTCCTGGTGGCCGAGGCCCCGAGCGGGTGGCAGCTGAAGGTCGACGGGCGGTCGGCCGAGCGACACCCGGCCTTTGGCGTGGTCGGCTTCACCGTCACCGCCCCCGGGACGGCCACGCTGCAGCTGAGCCCCCCTCTCCTCCACCGCCTGGCCGTCGTGGTGCAGGCCCTGCTGTGGCTCGCTGCGCTCGTGCTGGTCACGGGCGGCTCGCTCGGGGGAGCGTGGCCCTGGGGACGGGCCCGCCACCTCCGGTCGGCGGGCTCCCCCCCGCTGCCGCTCCGCCCGGAGGGCTCGGGCGTGGTGCTTCTCGATCCCGTCGGCGGCGCGGGGGCGATGGCCGCTGGCCTCGGGCCGCGATCCACGTTCGGCGACCCGCCACCGCGGGGTGGGCCGGAGCGCGCCGGACCCGCCCCCTTGCCGGACGACGTGACCGACGGGGATCGCTCTGACGCCGCCGACGATCCGGGCGACGAGGGACCAGCCGACGACCGCGACCTCTTGGACGACCTGGACGACGTGAGCGACCTGGACGACTGGGACGCCGGGGATCCCGTGCACCTCGAGGACGCTGACGACTGGGACGACACCGGGGGTCCGGGTGGGGCGGCTGCCGCCGACGATCGGGAGCACCCTGAGGGGGGCTTCCGGTGATCGCCGGCGGGCGCTTCCTGGCTGTGGGCGTCGTCCTCGCCACCCTCGGGGCCGGTGTCGTGATCGACCGCCTCGACCGGCCCGCCCGCCCCGCCGTCCGCGAGGCGGCCGAGACGGCCTCGGGACCCACCATGGCCGGGGCCGACGTCGGCTCGAGCGCCTGGTTCTGCCCCGGCGGGCCCCTCGGCCGCGTCGATCAGGCCGACGTCACCGTCGCCCTGTCCAACACCACCGCCCGCTCGCTCTCGGCCCGGGTCACCGCCCTCCCCGTCTCCGGCCAGGCTGACCCCGTCGAGCGCCGGATCGACGTGCCGGCCCTCGGCTCCACCAGCGTCCGCCTGACCGAGCTGCTGGGAGGCACCACGCCGGCCGGCGCCACCATCGTCGCCCCCGGCGGGCTGGTGGCCCAGCAGGCCATCAAGACCCAGGACGGCTCGGCCATCGGCCCGTGTGCCTCCAGCGCCAACGACCACTGGTTCACCGCGGTGGGCTCGACCGCCCAGGGCTCGTCGCTGGTGCTCAGCCTGCTGAACCCCTTCCCCGACGAGGCCATCGTCAGCATGGCCTTCTCCAGCGATCAGGGCCGCGCCGTGCCCGGCGACCTCCAGGGGCTGTTGGTGCCGGGCCGCTCGCTGCGGGTGGTCGACATCGGCGAGCACGTGCGCCGCCGTGAGGGGGTGTCCGCCGAGATCGTGGCCCGCCGTGGCCGCCTGGTCGTCGGCCGGAACTTCCGCAAGGGCGGAGGATCCAGTACGGTGCTGGCCGCCCCGGCGGCCGCCCCCACCTGGTACCTGCCCGGCGGGGTTCGGGCCGACGGGGTCACCAACCGGCTGGTGGTGGCCAACCCCTCGGACCGCGACGCCGAGGTCAGCGTCGAGCTGCGGCTGAAGGAGGGCGCCGTCGAGCCCTTCACCCTCACCGTGGCGGCTCAGGACCGCGCCGAGCTGAACCTCGACGACGCCCGGGTCCCGAAGGGCGTGCCCTACTCGATCGTCGCCCGCTCCCTCGAGGAGGTGCCGATCGTCGTCGAGCGCTCCACCGAGGGTCGGTCGGACCGCAGCGACGTGCTGGGCGGGACCACACCCGACCGGGCCTGGGTGGCGGCGGCGGTGGGCCCCGGCCAGGACGCCCTGGCCATCTACAACGCCGGCGACGGGCTGGCCGAGGTCACCGTCACCCCCCTCGACGGCGACGGCGTCCCCCTGACGGGCGAGCCCCTGCGCATCGAGCCCGGCGTGCGGGGCAGCCTCCGGCTCGACGACAAGCCGGCCGCCAAGGGCAACGCCGTCCTCGTCGAGTCCACCCAGCTGCTGGTCGTCGAGCGGGACAGCGGTGACGGCGCTCCCACCCAGGGCGGCACCGTGGCCGTCGCCCTCGGGCGGCGCTGAGTCCGTCGGGAAGCCGCGGTGGAACGTCTGGTGGTGGCTGCGGTGCTCGTGGCGGTGGTGGCCGTGGTCGCGCTCGTGGTGGGGCGCCGCCAGCGGTCGGACCCGCCGTCCCAGCCCCGACGGTGGCCGATGCCGGCCCAGCTCGACCGGGACGACTTCGAGGGGGCGGAGATCCCCTGGCTGGCCACCCTGTTCACCTCGGCCACCTGCGACTCGTGCGGTCGGATCGAGCAGATGGTGCGCCCGCTGGCCTCCTCGAGCGTCGCCGTGACCGTGGTGGCCTGGCAGGACGAAAAGGCGCTCCACGAGCGCTACGGCATCGAGGCCGTGCCCTGCTTCGTGCTGGCCGACGACGAGGGGGTGGTGCGCTACGGCTTCGTCGGCAGTGAGGTCACCGCCACAGATCTGTGGGCCGCCGTCGCCGAAGCCCGCAGTCTGTGAAATCCCGTAACATCCCCGCCAGAACGCCGCCCTTAGCTTAGGGCGCCAGCAGCGAACGCGGAACCTCAGGTGATGGGGGCCCGCCAGAGCGCGGCCCAGGTCAGGGGCCCGACCTTGCCGTCGGCCACCAAGCCCTTCTCGCTCTGGAACTTGCGAACGACACCGTCGGTGGCCCCGTCGAACACACCGTTCACCGGCACCCTCCAGCCCCGGTCCTGCAAGCGCTGCTGGACCTGGAGCACCGCAGCCCCCTGGGATCCTGCCTGCACCAGGCCAGGGTAGGGCGGCACCGTCGAGCCGGCCGGCGGCGGCGTGGGCGCCATCGGAGCCGGTGTCCCGGCGTGGCGGGTGAGGCGGCCGTACACCGCCAAGATGGTGGTCCCGTAGCGCGGGTCGCTGGCCCAGCGACCGTTGCCCAGCTGGTCCCAGTCACGTATCTGGCCGGTGGCCGTGAAGTAACGCCACCGCGGGTCGACCAGTGGGGTGCGCAGCTGGGCCGAGGTGATCGGGGCGGCCCAGCCCTTGAGGTGCTGGATCTGGGCCCGGACACCGATGCGGGCGGTGGGGAAGAGGCTGGAGCCGGTGCCGCCGTCGACAGCCCCTAGACCGGAGAAGTTGTTGTTCCCGGGAGGCATCCGGCTGGTGGGGAAGGTGAGCCAGCCGGACTCCACCATGGCCTGGCAGAAGGCGATGTCGCCACGCACCCCTTCCAGCGCCCCTTCGTCGAGGAAGAGCTGGGCCAGCGTGGTCACGGGCACGGTGGCACGGCTCCGGTGCCCCACCGAGGCGTACATGGCCGCGATCTGGCGGGCGCTGTACTGCGCGACCGCCCGAGGATGGGGGTGCCGGCCAGAGCCGGACGAGCGGTGGCCACCGGCAGGACGGCGGTGGCGGCCAACGTGGCCGCGCCGACCAGGAAGCCCCGCCGGCTGCACGCGAAGCTGGCGATCGGGTTGTCGGGCACGGCTTCTCCAGTGCTGGTGGCCCGGGAGGCCGGTGGAGGACGCTCTGCTTCAAGGCGAGGGCCCTGAAACGTTCCGGCATGCTAGCGAGCGGCGTCCGGGGCTGCTCGCATCCGCCCGGGGCCGGCCCCGGGACCTCCGGTATCCGCCGATGGTTCCTCGGCCGTGCGTGGAGATCCCAGCTGCTCGATGGTCTCACGAGGCGGAGGGTGACCGAGTACCGTCCACTGCTGAGCTTCAGGCGCGGTCGGGTACTGGTCCCAGTACTCGTCGCTCACCATATGGCGGTAGGCCCGGCCGTATGAGCGCTTCAGGGTGCCGAAGCGGAGCGGGATGCGCCCGGCGGTGAGGAGCATCTGGGGAAGCAGTCTGAAGAAGAGGTTGCGGTCCCTGGTGGCGACGAAGCCCCTCGCCCGTTGTCGGTCTCGGTAGAGGATCTGGGTCCGAAGCAGCGAGACGTGCAGGGCTCGCTGTTGGACAGGCACGGCGCCGATGGGGCTGCGCTGCATCCGGCGAGGTAGGACGTGACCTCCGAGGAGCCCGATAGACGCGAGGCTGGCGGCCAGCTTCCTGATCTTGCTCTTCGAGGGTAGGTCGTCGACTGCCATGAGGGCCTCGGTGAGGGGTTCGATCCGTTCGCCGCGGTAGCGGGCCACCTCGTCGTTGAGCTTGGAATGATCGATGGTGAGCCAATGTTCCGGTCCGCGAAGGAACTCACGCATGCCCAAGGTGATGCTGGCGGCGCTTGCGTACTTGAAGCTGAGCAGGCTGCGGCCGCAGATGTTCAGGTAACGGTTCAGGAGGTGCCACCACCTGACGTCGGGCTGGGCGAGCACGCTGATGAGTGCGAAGTTGCGGGTGTCATAGAACCAGGTGAGCGGGCCCTGCTTGTCATCGAAGTCGGCATGCCACAGGCCGATTCCGTTGAACGTCACGGTGTGGGAGCCGGCGTGGAGGAGGCCCCAACAGACGTCGTCGCCCCGGATGAAGGCCGGGATCGGGTTCTCCTCGGTGAGGCTCAACGGGAACGCGAAGTACCACCAGGCTCCGTAATCGATGTGTTCGTACTCTCGCTCGGCGCCCAGCAGCGCGGTCCAGTCAGCGAGGTCAAGGTCTTGGCCGAGGGCCCGAGTCGGGTAGACCGCGGTGCCGACGAAGCGGGCCCCCGCTTCGAACTGCCTGGTCTGAGCGCTCTGCTGGAGCATCGCCCCGGCGATGCAGAGGTGGTCGTCGCGGGCGTAGGAGAGGACCTGGATCGTACGGAAGACGATCTCGGGGTCGAAGCTGACGTCATCGTCCATGAACAGGACGTGGGTGGTGCCGGCCTGTCGGCGGAAGTGCTTGAGGCCCCGGGTGAAACCGCCGGCGCCGCCGGTGTTGGGGTTCGGGAGCACCGTGATGGACGTCCCGGCCGTGATCTGTGGATCGAGGTTGCGACCGTTGTCGACCACGGCGACCGCGAGCCGGTCGGCATAGGACGGGGCCAGCTCGAGCTCTGCGATCAGACCGTTGAGGTTCGCCCTGACCTCGGCAGGTCGGTTGAAGGTGGTGATGACGAGCCCGAGCCGGGCGACGAGGCCGGGCGTGTCGCTGGTGCGCCACTGCGCGTTGCGAAGGGTGGCGCCGTCACCCAGGCAGCTGATGCGCAGGAACACCGCTCCGTCCCCGAGGGTGTCGAGGGGCGGGAGGCCGAGCTCGGACCAGGTCGGCTTGTCGGCGACGACCTCGGTGCTAGCGATGACGTCGGGACTCCGGTCGAGACGATCGTGGACCACCTCGATCCGGCAGGCGCCCGAGATCTCAACCGCGACCGTGAGCTGCCTGACCGTGGTGTGCCGCAGCCACTTCCCGACCCCGAAGGCGTTGAAGTAGGTGTCGAACTGCACGATCCCGCCGACGCCGAGACGCACCTGTCGATCGAGGACCGAGTGCTCGGCGTCGCGCACCGGCCTGACGTAGAGCTCGGTGCTGGGGCACAGTTCGAAGGACGGGAAGCGGAACCGGCACAAGACGGTGGCCAACTCAGAGCTCCTCGGCGAAGTAGCGGGCCTTGCGGGAAAAGTACAGGTAGCCCGTCAGGAAGATGGTGAGCGAGAGCGTGAGGAGCACGGCGAGGGTGGTGAGGCCGGGGCGGGCGCCGTCGAAGAGGATCCGCCGGTAGACCAGGATGAAGCGGGCCATGGGGTTGTACAGCAGGATGGTGCGGACGGGGATGTCGAGTCCGAAGAGATCGAGACGAGACGGGATCTGCTCGACTGGATAGATGATCGGGGTGATGAAGAACCACACCGTCAGGGCCAGACCGGTGAGGTAGGGAACGTCACGGCTGCGCACGCTGGCGGCTGATAGGAACAGGGCGATCCCCGTGACGAAGAGGGTCTGCAGGAACATCACCACGATCAACCAGGGCAGCAAGGTGAGGGTGGAGAACCCGAAGACCAGAAGGAGCAGGACGTTGACGGTGAGCTCGATGGCCAGGGTGACGAGCAGGGAGAGGACGTTGGCGAACACGATCAGCTCGCGGGGGAAGTAGACCTTGCTGATCAGGGCGTGGGCGCCCAACATGGCTCCCGTCGACCCCAGGATGCCGTTGGCCAGGTAGTTCCAGGGCAGCAGGCCGGCCAGGAGGAAGAAGGCAAAGTTGTCGTTGCCGCTCGGCTGGCCCGTCTCCGGGTTGGACCCCAAGAACAAGCCGAAGACGAGGGCGTAGCAGAGCGTGATGACCACGGGGTTGAGCAGCGACCACCCCCACCCGAGCAGGGACCGGCGGTAGCGGGTGCGCAGCTCCCGCAGGGTCAGGTTCTGCAGCAGCTCCTTGTGGGCGAAAACCTCGCGAGCGGCGGCGATCACGGCGCCGCGCACCAACCGCCACCGAGAGCGACGAGACCGCCCTCGTCGGCGCCGGGCTGCGGGTCGACCTCGAAGTCGAAGTGATCGGTGGCGTCCAGCAGCTCCTGGGTCTCGTCGTCGACGAGCCAGGTGTGCAGCACGTAGGAGCCTGGCAGCAGCGGGAGCTCGGGGATCTCGTAGGTCAGCGCCATGCCCGCGGCCAGCGGGACGCTGAGCGCCGGGTTCGACCGGGTGCTGACCTGGCTCACGAACACGCCGTCGCTGCGACGGATGTCGATGCCGAGCACGTGGCGGTGGTCGCTGCTGATCGGGTCGACCGTCAAGCGCAGGGCCAGCTTTTCCCTGGCCACGGGCCGCTCGCCGGATTCGGTGACCAACTCTGCCACCCTGACCCGGGCGGCTCCGCTACCGAAGCGCAACCTGCCCTCGTCGTCAACCACCGCGTCAGGGTGCACCGACCGTTGGTACTCCTCGATGACCTCGCTGGTGGGGCCCAGCGCCTTCAGGTCGCCGCGGGCGATCCAGACCACCTCGCTGCACAGCTGGCGGACCAGCCCCAGGTCGTGGCTGACGATCACCACGGTACGACCGCTGGCCCGCAGCTCGGCGATCTTCTCGGCGCAGCGGCGCTGGAACACCGCGTCTCCGACTGACAGCGCTTCGTCCACCAGCAGCACGTCGGGTTCCACGTTGACCGCCACGGCGAAGCCCAGGCGGGCGTGCATGCCCGAGGAGTAGGTCTTCACCTGGTTGTCGATGAACTCCTCCAGCCCGGAAAAAGCGACGATGGCGTCGAGACGGTGGTCGAGGGTCTTGCGGGACAACCCCAGGATCGACCCGTTCAGGTAGACGTTCTCCCGACCGGTCAGGTCGGGGTGGAACCCGGCTCCCAGCTCGAGCAGCGCCGACACCTTCCCCTTCACCGCTACGGTCCCCGCATTGGGGACCAGGATGCGGGCCATCAGCTTCAACGAGGTGCTCTTGCCCGAGCCGTTGGATCCGATAAGGCCGAAGGTCGTCCCCTCGGGGATCTCGAAGCTCACGTCCGACAGGGCGCTCAGGTCGCTGTAGCGGCCCTGGCCCCGGTGGAGCACCCTCGCCTTGAGGGAGTCGTTGCGCTCGTGCCAGATCCGGTAGCTCTTCGACACGCCCTGGAAGCTGACTGCTGAGGTCACGGCCCGATCGGATCGACGAAGAACTGCGGCGCGGGCTCGTTGCGCGCCAGCCGGGCCAGGAAGCCGGAGGCCGCGTCGAGGGCCTCCTTCACCGTGGCGTCCATGTCGAGGTAGCGGTAGGTCCCGAGCCGGCCGAGGAAGGTGGTGCGCTCGGCCGTCCAGGCCATCTCGATGTAGCGGTGCAGCTGCGCCTTCTCCCGCACCTGGCGGACCGGGTAGTACGGGAGGTCGTCGGGCCCGCACGCCCGGCTGAACTCACGGTAGATCGTGGTGCGGTCATGGCGTTCCCACGGCGCGAAGTGCTTGAACTCGGTGATGCGGGTGAAGGGCACATCGGCGTCGCAGTAGTTCATCACCGGGCAGCCCTGGTGGTCGCCGTCGTGGCGTTCGACCTCGAAGTCGAGGGTCCGGTAGGCGAGGCGCCCGTGGGCGTAGCCGAAGTAGGCGTCGATCGGCCCGGTCCAAAAGCAATGGTCGTAGGCGGCGGCGTCAGCCCGTTGCACCGCCTGCCCCAAGGTGACGGCGATGCCGGGATGGTCGAGGATCGCTTCGATCAGCGCCGTGTATCCGAGGGCCGGAATCCCCATGTGGGGATGGTCGAAGTAGACGTCGTCGTAGTTGAAGCGCACGGGCAGCCGCTTCAGGATGCTGGCCGGCAGCTCGCTCGGATCCACCCCCCACTGCTTCTTGGTGTAGCCGGCGAAGAAGGCCTCGTACAGGTCCTTGCCCACGAAGGCCAGCCCCTGCTCCTCGAAGCTGACCGGCTCGAGAATGGAGGGGTCGGCCCGGGCTGCGATGTACGTCCGAGCCTCGGCCGGCCCCATCGTCGTGCCGAAGAACTGGTTGATGGTGAGGAGGTTCACCGGAAGGGCGTACACCCGACCCTGAGCCGTGGCCTTCACCCTGTGGCTGTAGGCCTCGAAACGCCCGAACCGGTTCACGTACTCCCACACCTCGGGCCACGCCGTGTGGAAGATGTGGGGCCCGTACACGTGCACCATCACCCCCGTGGCGTCGTCGCGGGCGGTGTGGCAGTTGCCGGCCACGTGATCCCGCACGTCGAACACCTCGACCCGGTGCCCGGCCTCGGCCAGCTGGCGGGCGATCACCGAACCGGAGAAGCCAGCCCCGGCCACCAGGACCCTCATTCGGGCCGCCGGGCTTCGTGGGCGTCGCTGGGGGCGTCGCCGCCGAACTGACGCTGCCAGTAGGCGTCGCCGGTGAGGGCGGGGTAGGCCGCCCGGTAGTCGTCCCTCAGCTGACCGAACCGGCTCGGGATGCGGGCCGCCGTCCTGGCCATCTCGCCGAGGGTTGAGAAGAACCGCTTCCGGTCGCGGCTGGCGACGAAGCCCTCGCCGGTGGCCTCGTAGCGGTACACCACCTCCTCCCGCCCGAGGACGCCGTAGGGCGACCATGCCGCCATCTCGAGGGCGACGGGGGGCCGGCGGCAGATCCGGGCGGGCAGGGCATGGCCCGACAGGACCAGTGCGGAGGCGAGCCCGCCGATCTTCACCACCCCGGGCCACCTCGGCGTGAAGGAGGGGACGCCGAGCGACGCACGCTCGAGCGGGCCGGACCGTTCCCCCGGGTGCTGGCGGATGTCATGGTTCACCTGCTCGTGGTCGAGCTCCAGCCACGCCTCCGGCCCGGCGAGGAACTGGCGCATCCCGGCGATGTCCGCCGCGGCGGTGTCGTACTTCATGGCCAGCGCCATCCGGGTGGTGTGGTACACGAAGCGGCGGGTGAGGTGGAAGGCCGAGAACCGGTCCGAGGCCAGCAAGCTCACCAGCGACAGGTTGCGGGATTCGTAGTAGAACGCCGCCGGACCGTTCTTCTGGGCGAAGTGCTGGTGCCACACCCCGATCCCGTTCATCGTGACCGTGTGCTGGCCGGCGTGGCGCAACCCGAAGCAGATGTCGTCGCCCCGCACAAAGACCGGCAGCGGGTTGGCCTCGGTCAGCTCCAGAGGGAAGGCGTAGAACCACCAGGCGCCGTAGCCGGCGGGTCGCTCGACGTCGTTCTCCACCAGGTTGCGCCACGTGCGCAGGTCGAGGTGGCTGCCGATCGGCCGGAACGGCCGCACGCCCTCGGTCCGGAAGGCGGCCCCCGCCTCGAACTGGACATAGGGCGTCTCCTCCATCAGCATCGCACCGGCTACGCATAGCTGCGGGTCACGGGCGTGAGCAAGCAGCTCGATCGTGCGAAAGATCACCTCCGGCTCAAAGCTGATGTCGTCGTCCATGAACAGGACGTGGCTGACCTTGCCGCCGTCGCGGAAGTGCATGAGGCCACGGGCGAAGCCCCCGGCGCCGCCCAGGTTCCTGTTCGGCACCACGGTGATCGGGACCGTTGCCGGCAGGGACACCTTGACGTTGCTGCCGTTGTCGACCACCAGGATCTCGAGCAGCTCGAGGTAGCCGGGCTCCTCCTTCAGCGCGTCGGCTAGGCGGACCAGGTTCCGCTCCAGGTACTCGGGCCGGTTGTAGGTGGTGATGACCACGCCCAGGGACACCGCACGGGCGGGCTGGGAGTCGGTGGTGATCTCGCCGCCGAAGAAGGTCGTCTCCGGACTCAGACCACGGATCTTCAGATAGAGCTGGCCGTCGGTCAGGTCGTCCAACGAGAGCGGTTCGAGCTCGAACCAGGATCGAGCTTCGGAGCTGAAGACCCCGGCCGCGACGGTGCGGGCGGCGCGGTGGGCGTGGTTCAGGACCAGCTCGGCCTCGAAGTGCCCGCGGGCCTCGAAGCGGACGACGATGTGCTCCACCCCCGTGTGCCGACGCCACTTCCCCACGCTGAACCCGTTGAAGTAGGTGTCGAGGTGGGCGGAAGAGCCCTGCAACAAGCGGACCTCGGCCATGGCGTACGAGAACCACGAGCCGTTGAGGCAGTTCACGTAAAGCTCGGCCTGCGGGCACAGGTCGATCTTGGGGAGGAGGAACCGCTGCAACCTTGACATGGGCCCCTTTTGGCGTTCGGGCTCGGGGCCCATCCGGTTGGCCGAGAGTATACGCGCCCTCGCTGCGGACGGACAGACGGGCGTGGTGTCACCCGGCCTCACCGATGGTCGAACGTCACTGTCAGCTGACGATCGCCGGCTCCGATGGTGCGCGCCGGGCCCTTCAGGCGGATGCGGGCCCACAATGACCTCGACCTCGATCTGGGCGTCGCTGGCGTAGGGCGACGAGCAGTCGCCAGCTCCGAGCTGAAACCGACGATCCTTGCCGTGTTCGAGGGCAACTACAGCGTCTTCGGGGCCCTCAAGAGGTGGAAGGCACTGGCCCGCCGGGAGGTGATCGTGGGCAGGGACCGCTTAACTGGGCGCCGGCCAGGAAGGGTCGCGCTCGGCGTCGTAGGGGCCGTGGGGGCGGCCGACCGGGGCGGGGGCCTGGGCCGGGGTCGGGTAGCCCGGACCCGTCCCCAGGGTAGATCCCGTGCCGTTGGCAGCGGGGGCCCTCGGTGAGAACGTCGGGACGGGCGCCGACTTGGGCCCGGTGGGGTGGATGGGGCGGCCGGCGGCGGCGTCGACCAGGCGACCCACCTCCGCCCCGGTGATCGTCTCCTTGGCGAGAAGGGCGGCGGCGACGGCGTCGAGCCCGGCCCGGTGCTCGCCCAGCAGGTGGAGGGCCCGCTCCTCGGCGGCCCGGAGGATCTTCTCGACCTCCTGGTCGATAACCCGACTGGTGTCGTCGGAGTAGTCCTTGGAGTGCAGCAGGTCCTCGCCCAGGAACACCGCGTCGTTGGCTCCCCAGGCCATCGGCCCGATCCGCTCGCTCATGCCGAACTCGCGCACCATGCGCCGGGCCATCTCGGTGGCCCGCTGCAGGTCGTTGCCCGCCCCGGTCGAGAGCGACCCGATCACCAGCCGCTCGGCGCAGCGGCCCCCCATCAGCACCGCCAGGGAGTCCTCGAGGTGCTCGCGCCAGTAGGTGTGGCGCTCCTCGATCGGCAGCTGCTGGGTGGCGCCCAGGGCCATGCCGGTGGGCAGGATCGTGACCTTGTGGACCGGGTCGGCGTCGACGAGCACGTAAGCGGTCACGGCGTGGCCGCCCTCGTGGAAGGCGGTGGCCTCCTTCTCCTTGTCGCTCAGCATCACCGACTCGCGGCGCTGGCCCATCAGGACCCGGTCACGGGCGGCCTCGAAGTCGACCATCGCCACCTCGGTGGCGCCCCGCCGCACGGCCTGCAGCGCCGCTTCGTTCACGAGGTTGGCCATGTCGGCGCCGGCCATGCCCGGGGTGCCCCGGGCCACCACGGCGAGGTCGACGTCGGGACCGATGCGGGTGCCCTGGCTGTGGACCCGGAGGATGGGCAGCCGCTCGGAGAGGTCGGGGAGGGGCACCACGATCTGGCGGTCGAAGCGCCCGGGCCGCAGGAGGGCCGGGTCGAGGACGTCGGGCCGGTTGGTGGCGGCCAGGATCACCACGCCCTCAGAGGTCTCGAAGCCGTCCATCTCGGAGAGCATCTGGTTCAGGGTCTGCTCGCGCTCGTCGTGGCCGCCGCCGACCCCGGCGCCCCGCTTGCGCCCGATCGAGTCGATCTCGTCCAGGAAGATGATGGAGGGGGCCTGCTTGCGGGCGGTGGCGAACAGGTCGCGGACCCGGGAGGCGCCCACGCCGACGAACATCTCCATGAAGTCCGACCCGGTGACCGGCAGGAAGGGCACCCCGGCCTCGCCGGCCACGGCCCGGGCCAGCAGCGTCTTGCCGGTGCCGGGGGGCCCGACGAGCAGGATGCCCTTCGGGATCCTGGCCCCGATCTGTTTGAACGTGGCCGAGCTCCGAAGGAAGTCGACGACCTCGGTGATCTCCTGCTTCACCCCGGCGTAGCCGGCCACGTCGGCGAAGGTCGTCTTGGGCCGCTCGGTCGAGTACACCTTGGCCCGGCTCTTCCCGATCGACATCACCCCGCCCATCTGGCTCTGGGCCCGCCGCCCCATCCACACCGAGAACCCGATCACCGCCGCCACCATCAGCAGCAGGGGCAGGAACGACAGCAGCGGGTTGGAGGTGGGGGTGCGGAACGAGACGTCGGCGCCGGCGTCGCGCAGGGCCTTCACGTCCCCGTCGATGGCCGGCTGGGGCCCTTCGCTCGAGAAGCGGGTGCCGTCGCCCAGCCGGCCCGTGATGCGCCCGGTGCCGTTGCTGATGACCGCCTCGGTCACCTGCCGCTCGGGCACCAGCCGCCCGAGAAGCTCGGAGTAGCCGATGTTGCGCTGGTCGGGCCCGCCGCCGCCCCGCAGGAGGAGCAGGGCGAGGGCCACGACCACACCGAGGGAGATCGCCGCCCAGCGCCACCGGGAGCTCGAGCCGCTTGCGGGCCGCTCTGGGGGCCGGCCCGGCCGCAGGTCGTTGGGGACTCGGGCCACGACGAGATGTTAGGTGGCGGCGCCGCGGGCCCAGACCGGTCAGGGCCGCTTCGCGCCATCCGCGACGACGGCCGGGTGGGGGCGTATGTTGGCCGTGTGGCCGACTCCATGCGGTGCTGCAAGCCCGGCTGCGGCGGCCCCGTAGCCGCCAGGCTCACCTACGACCACGCTGGAGCCACGGCCTGGGTCGACGATCCGGGTGGCGACGGCGGCTGGTCGCTGTGCGCCGGCCACGCCGACCGCCTGCGCTTGCCGAAGGGCTGGACCCTGGTCGACCGGCGCACGCCGCGGCCGGCCCGGGCCCTGCTGGCCTCCTGAGCCTTTCCGACCCCCCTGCGCCTTTTCCAGCAGAGGCCCGTACGCTGACGGCCATGGCCGCGCCCAGCGAAGTCGCGCCCCACGACGCCCCCGCTCGGCGTGACCCGGCCGAGCGGATGCTCGGTTGGACCGGGATAGGGGTGGCCGCCTTCGCCTTTTTGATCGGCCTGTTCGCCGCCTCAATCATCGGGGCGGTGTGGGTCACCGCCCGGAACCTCGACCAGGCCGAGACCCGAGGTGACCTCGGCTTCTCGGTCGCCACCTCGGCCGGCCTGTGGGTCGGCTTCATCGCTCTGCCTCTCCTGTGGTCGCGCCGCCACGGCGGCCCGGTGCAGCTCCTCGGCCTCCGGGCCCGCTGGGTCGACCTCCCCCTCGGGCTGGTCGTGGGCCTCGGGTCCACCGCCCTCGCCGCCCTGGCCTCGTCGCTCGTGCTCGACGCCGGCCAACAGGACGACCTCGAGAGCAAGGCCCGCACCACCGTCGACCGGGCTTCGGGGCCGGTGGCGGCCGTGGTGCTGGTCGTGGTGCTGTGCGTGATCACCCCGGTCGCCGAGGAGATCTTCTTCCGGGGCCTGCTCTTCCGGTCGCTGTACCGGGTGGCCGGGCTTGCCGTCTCGGTCCTCACCGCCGGCGCGGTGTTCGGGCTGGTCCACTTCGAGGCCGCCCCCGTCCCCGCCGTCGTGGTGGCCATGCAGCTCGGGCTGCTGGCGCTGTTCGGGGCCGCGCTGTGCCTGCTGGTCCACCGCACCGGGAGGCTGGCCGCCTCCATCGTGGCCCATGCCGCCTTCAACGCCGTCACCGTCATCACCCTCCTCCTCCGGTGATGCCGCCACCCCTGACACCGCCTCGGCCCGGGTGGTGCGCCAGGATGGGCCGGTGACCCGCAGGATGCCCAACGTGGTGCCGCCGACCACCAGGCAGCTGGTCACCCTGGCCAACATCCTGGTCGTCGCCTCCTGCTGCGCCTTTGTGTGGCTCCACCTGCAGCCCCACCTGCTGCTGCGCAACACCACCCCGTCGGGCGGCGACATGGGGGCGCACGTGTGGGGGCCGGCCTACCTGCGCAACACCCTGCTCCCCTCAGGCCGCATCACCGGGTGGAGCATGGACTGGTACGCCGGTTTCCCCGCGCTGACCTTCTACTTCCCGCTGCCCAGCCTGATGATCGCCCTGCTCAGCTTCTTGGTGCCCTCCGGGATCGCCTTCAAGCTGGTCACGGTGCTCGGGCTGGTCACCCTGCCCGCCTCCGCCGCCGCCTTCGGGGTGCTCAGCGGCATGCGGCGGCCC
>JBBPYZ010000039.1:0-10222 GCA_038199465.1 Acidimicrobiales bacterium
CTGGCCGACGGCACCGTGCTGGTGGGTGAGGCCCCGACCGGGCCCGTGCTCTTCCGGGAGAACGGCCTGGTGCTTGAGGCCGACGTCGTCGCCGGCCAGAAGACGGGCCACTTCCTGGACCAGCGCGAGAACCGCCGGCTGGTGGGCGCCCCGGCCGCCCGCGTCCGGATGCTCGATGTGTTCGCCTGCACCGGGGGCTTCTCGCTGTCCGCTGCCGCGGGCGGGGCCCGGTCGGTGCACAGCGTGGACCTCAGCGCCAGGGTGCTGGAGACGGCGCGATCCAACTTCGGCCACAACCAGCACCTGCCAGCGGTCCGGGGCTGCCACCTGGAGACCACCGTCGGCGATGCCTTTGCCGTCATGGCCGCCCTCGCCGCCGCCGGTGAGCGCTACGACGTGGTCGTCGTCGACCCCCCGTCGTTCACCCACACCCAGGCAGGGGTGGCGGGGGCGCGGCGGGCCTACCGGCGGCTCACCGACCTGGCCGTCCGCCTCATCGGCGACGGCGGGCTGCTGGTCCAGGCCTCGTGCTCCAGCCGGGTCGGCGCCGACGACTTCTTCGCCGAGGTGCTCGCCGGCGCGGCGGGAGCCGGCTGCCGGCTGGAAGAGATCCGCCACACGGGGCATCCCGTCGACCACCCGGTCGGGTTCCCCCAGGGCGCCTACCTGAAGGCGCTCCTCGCCCGGGTGCAGCGGTGACCTGAGCTCCCGTGGCAGGGTGGCGAGCCCGAAGCGGGCATCCCTCGGTACTGTCCCTGGTGATGTTCGTCGGTGTGGTGCACGCCCTCGCACTCCTTCTCCTGGTGGCGGCGGCGGCCAAGCTGGGGGATCCGACGTCGGCCTCGGTCGCCCTGCGCCAGGTCGGCCTGCCTGGCGGCACGCTGGTGGTGCGCCTCCTGGCCCTGGTCGAGGTGGCGGTGGCCGGCGCCGTCCTGCTCGTCGGAGGCTTCGTCCCCGCCGCCGCCCTCGGGCTCCTCCACCTCGGCTTCGCGGGGTTCATCGCCCAGCTGCGCCGGGCGGCCGGAGCCAAGGCCAGCTGCGGCTGCTTCGGCGCGGCCGAGGCCCCGGTCGACCGGCTCCACGTGGTGGTGAACGTCGTGGCCGCCGGCGCGGTGGCCGCGGCCCTGGCCTTCCCGCTGCCCTCGGTCCCGGCGGTGCTCGACGACCGGGTCGGGCTCGCGCTTGGGTACGTAACGGCGGTCATGATCGGGGCGTGGGCCACGGGCCTGTGCCTGACCTCGCTCCCGTCCCTGTTGGCCGCCCAGCGCCAGGTGGCGTCGTGACCGCCCTCCTCATCCTCGAGTCGGTGGTCCTCATGGTGCTGTGCGTGCTCGTCAGCGGGCTGCTGCGCAGCCACGCCACCATCCTCCGCCGCCTCCACGAGCTCGGGGCCGGCACCGAGGGGCGGGCCGTCCCGCCTCGCCGCCCCCGGCTCGACCTGCCCGGCCCCACGGCGGGGCGACCGGCGTCGCTGCCGGCCTCCGACATCAGTGGGCTCGACCTCGACGACGGCGCCGTTGCCATCCGGGTGGCCGGGGTGGGGCACGACACGATCCTGGCCTTCCTGTCAAGCGGCTGCAGCACCTGCGCCGGATTCTGGGATGCGGTGAGCGACCCCGACCTGGCCCTGCCCCCCGGCACCCGCCTGGTGGTCGTCACCCAGGGCGCCGACCACGAGCACGTGGCCCTGGTGGCCGAGCTGGCTCCCCGGCACGTCCCCGTGGTCCTGTCAACCGAGGCCTGGAAGGACTACGCCGTCCCTGGGTCGCCCTACGTCGTGCTGGTCGACGGCGCCGCCGGACGGATCGTCGGCGAGGGCACGGCGCCCAGCTTCGGGCAGGTCCTGTCGATGCTCGGCCGGGCCGCCGACGATGCCGGCCACCGGGCGCAGCTGGACTCCCGCCGCGGCGACAAGGCCAGGGCCGACGCCCGCCGCGAGTCCGAGATCGACGACACCCTGCTCGAGGCCGGCGTGGCTCCCGGCGACCCGAGCCTGTACCGGTCCGTCGACGAGTCCCCTCCGCCCGGCCACCAGCCGGCTCCCGCCGGGCCGCCGTGACCACGGTCGTGGCCCTCGGGGTCGTCCTGGCCGCGCTGGCCGGTGTCCGCGCCACCTGGTCGCCCTGAGGCGAGTCGATGCTGGGCAGCATCACCCCGCTCGGCGAGCAGGGGCGCGGCAACCGCTGGTGGCTCACCGCGGCCGCTTACGCGGCGGCGTCGGCCCTCGGCGGCCTGCTGGTCGGCGCCGCCGCCGGGGCGTTCGGGACTGGGCCCCGCCTCGCCGGGCTGTCCCTGCCCCCGGCCGCCGCCCTGCTCCTCGTCGCCGGCGCCGCCCTCCTCGGCCTAGCCGCCGACGCCGGCCTCGTGGGGCTGGGCCTGCCCACGCTCCGCCGCCAGGTCGACGAGCGCTGGATCGGCCGCTACCGGGGCTGGGTGGTGGGGGTCGGCTTCGGCTTCCAGCTGGGCCTCGGGGTGGCCACGATCGTCACGGCCTCGGCGACCTGGGCGGCCCTGGCCGCCGCCCTGGTGTCGCAGTCGATCGTTGGGGGGGCCGTCATCGGCCTCACCTTCGGCCTGGTCCGGGCCGTCCCGCTGCTGCTGGCCGCCCGCACCTCCACCCCCGACGCTGTCCGTCGCCTCCACCAGCGGCTGGCCGCCTGGGGCCGACCGGCCGACCGGGCCGTCCGCTCGTCCCAGGCCGGCGTCGCCGCCGTAGCCCTCATCCTGATCCTCCCCGGCCTGTCGTGACGCCTCCCGACCTGCTCAACCCGATCCCACCCACGCCGTGCCCCGCCGCGGCCAACCTGCCGCCTCGCGGCCTCACCCCGGGAGCCTGCCATGCACCTCACCGCCCACGGACTCAGCGTCGACCTGCCGAGCGGATGGGAGGGCACGATTTTCCGGCGCTCCGAGGCGGCCCGTGCCGGTGCCCCCAGGGCCGTGTCGCAGCCCGAGGAGCAGGAGCTCCCCGTCGCCCATCTGGCCACCTTCGGCCTGCCGGGCGACCGGGGCGACTTCGGCAGCGGGGCGGTCGACGTCATGGGGGCTGAGGACGTGTTCGTGGCCCTGCTCGAGTACGGCCCGGAGTGCGCGGGAACGGCCCTGTTCGCCAACGGACGCCTGCCCCGGCTCGATCCGTCGGGCTTCAGCCGCAACCGGCTGCAGCGCACCCTCCTCGGCCAGTCCGGCCACCAGTCGTGGTACACGATCAACGGGCGGGCCCTGGGCCTCTACGTCGTGCTCGGGTCGTCCGGCCTGGCCCGCAAGCTGGTGCCCAGGGCCAACCAGGTGCTGGCCAGCATGCAGGTGTCCGCCTGATGGCCGCCCCGACCGACCGCCGGCCCCTCTCCGAGCGCCTCGTCGAGCGGGCCTCCGGCGCCCTCGACCGCCGCACCGACCGCCGCAGCGTGCTCCAGGCCGCCGCCGTCGTCGGCTCGGCGTTGGCCACCGGCGGGGTGGGCTACATCCTGCGGCCCGGCACGGCCTACGCCTCGGTGTGCGGCGACGGCGCATCGTGCACCTCGGGGTGGACGGCCTTCTGCTGCACCGTCCACGGCGCCAACACCTGCCCGCCCTACTCGTTCGCCGCCGGGTGGTGGAAGATCGACGCCTCGCCCTTCTGCAGCGGCCAGGCCCGCTACATCGTCGACTGCAACGCCACCTGCCCCACCCAGTGCAGCTGCCGCTGCGCCTCGGGCACCTGCGACGAGCGCCGGGTGTGCTGCAACCAGTTCCGCTACGGCCAGTGCAACACCCAGATCGCCTGCTACGGGCCGGTGGTCTGCCGCATCGCCCTGTGCACGCCCCCGTGGATCTGGAGCTCTAGGTGCACCACAACGAGCCGCACCGACAACCGGACCATCACCCACAACGCCCCGTGCCTCGCCGTCGTCCCGCCGCAACCGCCGCCGCCGCCGTGCCCCCCGGCCGTTCCGGGGACGGTGACGCCGTCCGACCCGATTCTGAGGACGCCGCCCGGCCAGGCCACCTACGTACCCCTCACCCCGGCCCGGCTCATGGATACCCGCCCGGGGGGGCCGACGGTCGACGGGCAGGCCGCCGGTGGGGGCGCCGTCGGGGGCTGCGCTACCCGTTCGTTCATCGTGGCCGGTCGGGGTGGGGTCCCCGCCTCCGGGGTGGCCACCGTGGTGCTCAACGTCACCGTGACCGGTCCCACCGCGGACGGGTTCCTCACCGTGTTCCCCACTGGGGAGTCCCGGCCGCCTACCTCGAACCTGAACTTCCGGCCGGGCCAGACCGTCGCCAACGCAGTGATCTCGAGGGTGGGGGCCGACGGCCAGGTGACGATCCACAACGACGCCGGCCTCACCCAGCTGATCGTCGACGTGGCCGGCTGGGTCCCGACCGGTTCGGCTTACAACCCCCTCGGGGCGGCCCGCCTGCTGGACACCCGCCCGGCGTCGACCGTCGATGGGCGCTTCGTCGGCGGGGGCGCCGTCGGTCCCGGCTCGACCATCACGGTGCCGGTCACCGGGCGGGGTGGCGTCCCAGCCTCGGGGGTCGGGGCCGTCGTGCTCAACCTGACCGCCACCGGCCCCACCGCAGGTGGGTTCCTCACCGTGTTCCCCGCCGGGGAGGGCCAGCCGGGGACGTCCACCCTCAACTTCGGACCGGGCCAGACCGTGGCCAACCTGGTCATCGCCAAGGTCGGGGCCGGTGGGTCGGTGTCGATCGCCAACTTCGCCGGCTCCACCCACGTGATCGCCGACGTCGCCGGATGGTTCCCGGCCGGGTCCGACTATCACGCCCTGACCCCGGCCCGGCTGCTCGACACCCGCCCCGGGCGGCCGACCGCGGACGGGCTCGCCGCCGGCGCCGGACCGGTCGGGCCCGGCGCCGTCCGCATGCTCAGCGTGCGCGGGCGGGGCGGCGTCCCGGCCTCGGGGGCCGGTGCGGTCGTGCTCAACATCACGGCCACCGGCTCAACGACCGGCGGCTACCTCACCGTGTTCCCCGCCGGGGAGGCGGTGCCTCTGGCCTCGAGCCTCAACTTCGGCCCTGACCAGACGGTCGCCAACCTGGTGATCGCCAAGCTCGGGACCGACGGAGGGGTCTCGATCCTCAACGCCGCCGGGTCGACCCACGTGATCGCCGACGTGGCCGGGTGGCTGCCGGCCGGGCCGGCCTGAGACCAGCAATGAGCACCGAGACCTAGACCCATTGGCCACCACCAACGGGCGTCAGACCCCCTGTGAAGGCCGTGAACGGGTGTGGTCAGAGGCCGAGTTGGGTGGCGGCGCTGTCGTCCCAGGCTTGGGCGACTCGGACGTGCTGGCCGAGGGTGGCGAGCAACTGGTGGCGGGTCTGGTGGGCGATGGCCTGGTATGAGGCGCCCCGAAGGTGGGCGTAGGTGACGAAGCCGGCACGGAGGCTGTGGCCGGATCCCGCACCGCTCCGCCGCCTCTGGAAGTAGTAGCTGATGCCCTGCGGGTGGAAGGGCCGAGGTCCTTCCAGCGCAGCCCGGCCAGCTCGGCTGCCTCGCTCCGTTTCCCGACATCCCCTTGGCCGACGACGGCAAAAACCGCTTGCGACGGAAGCGCTCGCGGGAGTTCAAGTCCCGCTCCGGGCACCCGGTGAGGCCAGGAGTCCGGCAGCGTAGAAGTCGGCATCGGTCCGCCACGGGTCTGAGCCGGCAGCAACCTCCAAGTCTGAGGTCACTGATTGGCCTGGCGGCGCCGCCGGATGACGAGGGCGGTCCTCAGGGGGTTGCTCTAGCCCGACGCCGTAGAGTTCAGCCGAGTCCAGGCTTTAGGTGACGCCGTCTTTGCTGACGGCGTCCGACCCGCCGACGACGAGGGTGCTGCCGTACTTCAAGAGCGTGGCGCTGGCTGGGCCCAGAACCGGCCGGCCCGGTCGCGCCGCGAGCAACCCGGCCAGGGACGTCGAGAAGCCGCGACCCCAGCGGGCGCCGCTCAAGCTCGTGGTCGCCACCTCAGGATCGACGGGGACAACGGCGTTGGGGAAATGACGTCGCATGGCGGCGACGGTGTGCTGCTCGAAGCGCACCCTGTCGATGTCCGGGTTCTTGGCAACAACATTCCGGACGAGCTCCTCGAGGATCTCTTCGCTCCACCGCACATCGATGGCGTCCAGCGCGGCCAGGGTCAACAAGAGGTCCCGGAGCGACGGTGGGTACAGGACGCACCGTCGAGGACGACGAGCACCCGTCAGTGGTAGGGGACGCCTGCAGCGAAATCGGCTTCGGCCACGGCGGCAGCACCGGCGAGGGCGCTGTCTCGCCTGGCCTTGTAGGCGAGGACATCGGCGACTCGGAGCCGCCGGTGAGTCCCCACTCGGTGCCCGGGGAGCTTGCCGGCGTCGACCAGCCGGACGACGTAGGTCCGGCTGATGCCGAGCAGATCTGCTGCCTGCTGGGTGGTCAGCTCACCGTCGTCGCTGACGAGGTGCACGGGCGTCCCCGCAGCAAGATCCTCGAGGAGCTGCCGCACCGCTGCTCGGGCGGCGGGGGGGAGCTCGATCTCGCCGCCGGCTGTCCGGATCGCCATCGGGGCGCCGTCATCCGGCGCCCCGACCGCCGCGGCCAGACGCTTGCGGGCAGCCCCGTGAACCTCGAACGAGGCGACATCGCTCATGGACGAGCAGACTACCGCAACCGACACAGACGAAACACCACCGTTCGGGTCGCCGAGGTGTGGCGGGCATCACGGATGGAGATCGGCCGGATCCCGCACCGCTCCGCCGCCTTCTGGAAGTAGTAGCTGATGCTCTGCGGGTGGAAGGGCTGTCCGAGCTCGTCGACGAGCACCCGCTCCTCGTTCTTGATGGTCCGGCCGACGAGCGCCGCCTCCTCCTCGATGCGCTGGCGGTGGCGGCGGAGGGCCTCCACGGTGGGCTCGTCGAGGGCGACCGTCCGCCGGCTCCCGGCGGTCTTGGGCTCCTTGGCGTGGACCTCGTAGCCGGCGGCGACGACGTTCTGACGGATGACGAGCCTGAGCCCATCCAGGTCGAGGTCCTTCCAGCGCAACCCGGCCAGCTCGCCCCGGCGCATCCCGTGGACAGCAGGAGGATCCAGGCGGGCCAGAGCCGCCGGTCGTCGGCCGTTTGCGCCAGGAACTCGGGCGCCGACGGTCAGGGTTCGGGCGTCGGCTCGGATGTCACCCGCGTCAGCGCCCACGAGGACTCCGCCTCCCCGGCCAGAGGGCTCCACCCCCGCTGACCTGCGCCTTCCTTGTCGGGCTGCCGGGATTCGAACCCGGGACCTTTGGTCCCCCAGACCAACGCGCTAACCAAGCTGCGCCACAGCCCGTTTGCTGCGGATCGGCATGCTAGCCGGTCCTCCTCAGAGCCTGTGGGCCAGCCACTCCACGCCCTGCACGCCCCGCCAGGCCAGGTAGCCGGTCAGGCCGACCAGCAGGACCTTGAAGTGCCAGGGCGCCCGGGGGTCCTCCCGGGTCCCGTCGGGGCGGTGGTCGGGCGCGACCTGGTGCTCCACCGGGGGGAGCACCCGACCGCAGGACGGGCACGAGCCGTCGGGCCGCAGCGAGGTCGGGGTCAGGTGCCGGTCACAGGCCTCGCAGAAGGGCATCCCCTCCATCCTCGCTCCCCATCGGCCACGAGACCTACACGAGCCGGTCAAGCGCCGGCCGTCCCCGTCCCCACCCGGGTCCGGGCGCGAAGCGGACGCCGCCCACGGGGGCCGGCGTCCGTCTCGAGGTGCCTGTGGCCGCCCGTGCCCGGTCAGCGCGCCGACCGCCTTGCCGCTAGACCCCGTTGCGCCGCTTGACCGCCCGCAGCAGGCTGGATCGAACCGACGACAAGGTCGGCGAGCGCCGGAGGCGGACGGACTCAGCGACGTTCCGGGCCAGCGCCGGAAGCATGCCGGGCGACCTGCCGCTGAGCGTGAGCAGGCTACCGAGGAACAGGGCGAAGCCCGCCAGGGTCACCAGGCTCGCGGTGTTGGCACCCGTGCGGGCGAGGACCCCGGGACCCCGGGGACCCGCCGGCCCTGCGGGACCCCGCGGCCCCTGCGGGCCCGGGGGAGCGGCTGAGCCGACCCGGGTGTTAACGAAGGTCACGCGCTGGATGGCGCCGGCGATCACCGCAGGGAGGGTCCTGTCGGCCTGGTCGACGAACCCTGCGGTGGTCTCCTCAGACACGGTGCAGACCGTGCCGGCAGCGAGGTTGCTGACCGGGGGGGTGGTGTCGCTGCCCGTCACCGTTCGGGTGAAGGGAGAGCCGGTCGCCCCCGGGCAGGTGATGGTGAAGTTGAAGTCCAGGTCCTGGGCGTCAGCCGGGGCCACCTTCACGACCTGCACCGACCCCGCGAGGCCAGGGCCAGGGCCGACGGTCCGGGTGTTGGTGAAGGTCACCGTCTGGATGGTGTCCCTGACCACCGTGACCGTCTGGGGCGGCTGGTCGTCGAACCCGGCGGTGGGCTCCTCTTCGACCGTGCACATGGTGCCCGCCTGGAGGGTCCTCCCAAAGGTGCTGCCGTTCCCCGTCACGGTGCCGGTGAAGGTGCGGGTTGTGGGCGCGTTGCCGAAACCCGTGCAGGTGATGGCGAAGTCGAAGTCGACGTCCTGCGCGTCGGCAGGGGCGACCTTGACGATCTCGACGTCGCCGACGTTGTTGACGTTCGGCCCGGTGGCGGTGCACTCGACGTGGCCCAGGATGATCTCGGTGCTGTCGAGCAACGTGATGTGGACGGCGTTCACGGTGATGGTGTTGGTCCCCACCGTGTCCGGGTCCGGGTCTGGGATCTGCTCGTTGAGGACCACCGACAGCACGCCAGGAACGTCGAGGTCGGTGTTCGGGGCGATGTCGCTGAGCACGATGGGGTTAGGCCCGAGGGTGGCGTCGGCGATCGTGGTGGTCCCTTCAATCTCTTCCCCGTCAGCCCGGCAGGTGGCCTCGATGGCGCTGAGGGTGAGCAGACCATCCGGTCCGGTTCCCACCGAGACACCGGCGATGGTGACCTCGCTGTTGGCCGACCGGAGGTGGGGGTCCGGGTCGTCGAGTCCGAAAGTCGTTGCCGTGATGGCGCACACGCTGAGGATGTTGATAAGGGATATGGCGCCGGGGACCACCGGGCAGTCGGGCAACGGCAGGCCGAGCGCCACCGTGGTCTCGGTATCTGGTCCGTAGCCGATCCCGCTGCCCGCAACCACCGGGGTCTCCGGGATGAGCTGGAGGCCGAGTAGCTCGGCGCTCGCACCGAAGGCTCGCCCTGACGTCGCCGTGACGTCGGCGGCCGCCGGACGGCCGACGGTGGCGGCCAGGCCCAGGGTGGCGCTGGCGCTCACCAGCGCCAGGACCACCGCAAGCCGCACCTTGGACACTCGAGCCGTTGCCATGTTTCGTTCGTCTCCCAAATGCCGTCAATGCCGCCGGATGCCGGCAGAGTAGCCGGAAGGGGACGACATGCGCGTGATCCACGGAGGGTAACGGTCCGTCCGTTCCCGCCACAAGGGGTGGTTTGGGATCCCCTGCCCTTCGTCGGCCGAAGGTCCGGACCTCAGGTGCGCTTGATGGCCAGGATGGCCACGTCGTCGCCGAGGGCGGTGCCGGAGAAGTCCCGGGCCGCCTCGAGGAGCGCCTTGCACAGGTAGGACGGGTCCCGCCCGGGCTCCCGCCGAAGGGTGGCGGCCACCCGCTCCTCGCCGAACAGCACCTCGCCCTTGCGGGCCTCGGTCAGCCCGTCGGTGTAGAGGAGCAGCAGGTCGCCCTTCTCCAGGCTGACCTCCCGCGAGGTGAACGTGCCGTTGGGGTCGAGGGTCAGCAGGGGGCCGCTGGAGCGCAGGGGCCGCACCTCGCCCTCGTGCCACAGCCAGGCCGGGGGGTGGCCCGCCGAGCACACCCGCAGCGTCGAGGCCTGGAGGTCGAAGACCACCACGCACAAAGAGACCAGCTCGTCGGGCTGGCCCGAGGCGAACATGACCTTGTTCAGCTCTTCGACCGCCTGGGCCGGGTCCCGGTAGCGCTCGAGAAACGCGCGCAGCAGGTACTTCACCTGGAAGGCGGTGATGGAAGGCTCGATGCCGGGGCCGGCGACGTCGCCGATGACCGCGGCCAGGCGGTTGGGGGCGGTTCGGTAGAGGTCGTAGAAGTCGCCGGCCATCGAGCCGGTGCCGGGCTCATAGACGGTGCCGATCTCGAACCCCTCGACCGGGGGCAGCTCGGAGGGGGCCAGGCGCTGGGCCCAGCGGCGGGGGGCCAGGTCGGCCTGCTCCATGACCTCCTC
>JBBPYZ010000040.1:0-7174 GCA_038199465.1 Acidimicrobiales bacterium
ATCATGCGGCCCCTGCGCGAGTCGTTGGCCGGCGAGCGGCTGACCCGCATCATGGGGATCGTCAACGGCACGACCAACTACATCCTCACCAAGATGGAGGCCGGCGAGGCCTACGGCGAGGCGCTGGCCGAGGCCCAGTCCTTGGGCTTCGCCGAGCGTGACCCCACCGCCGATGTCGAGGGGTTCGACGCCGCCGCCAAGGCTGCGATCATCGCCACCCTCGCCTTTGGCCAGAAGGTCGTGTCCGGTGACGTGGCGCGGGAGGGCATCAGCAGCCTCACCCCCGCCGACTTCGCCTTCGCCCGGCGCATGGGCTTTGTCATCAAGCTGCTGGCTGTGGTCGAACGGCACGAGAACGAGTCGGTCTCGGCCCGGGTCCACCCGTCGCTGGTGCCCCTCGACCACCCCCTGGCCAGCGTGCGCGACAGCTTCAACGCCGTGTTCGTCGAGGGTGAGGCGGTGGGCGAGCTGATGTTCTTCGGACGGGGGGCCGGCGGGCGGCCCACGGCCAGCGCCGTCCTGGGCGACCTCCTCGACGCCGCCCACTCCCTGCGGGGCGGGGCGCCGGGCCGCCTGCCCCAACCGGGCCGGGCCCGGATCCGCCCCTTCGAGGAGATGGCCTCGCCGTACTACGTGAGCCTGCTCGTCAACGACGAGCCGGGCGTCCTGGCCACTGTGGCCGGCGTCTTCGGCCGCCACGGGGTCAGCATCCGCTCGATGGAGCAGGAGGGGGCGCCGGGCGGCGACGCCCGTATCGACTTCATCACCCACACCGCCACCGAGCGCGACGTGCAGGCCACCCTGGCCGAGCTGCGAGAGCTCGAGGTGGTCGACGCCATCGGCGGGCTCATCCGCGTGGTGGCCTGAGGGTGGCGGCGCCCGGCTGGCGTGGCCTGATCGAGGAGTACCGGCCCTTCCTGCCGGTGACGGCGTCCACCCCGGTCGTCACCCTCCTCGAGGGCGCCACCCCGCTGCTGCCCGCCGCCCGCCTGTCCGAGCGGGTGGGCGCCGAGGTGTGGCTCAAGGTGGAGGGGGCCAACCCCACCGGGTCGTTCAAGGACCGGGGCATGACCCTCGCCATCACCAAGGCGGTGGAGGACGGGGCCAAGGCCGTGGTCTGCGCCAGCACCGGCAACACCAGCGCCTCGGCCGCCGCCTACGCCGCCCGGGCCGGGCTCACCTGCGCCGTGCTGATCCCCGACGGCTACATCGCCCTCGGCAAGCTGACCCAGGCGCTGGTCCACGGCGCCCGTGTCGTGCAGATCCGCGGGAACTTCGACCGGGCCCTCGACATCGTCCGCGAGCTGGGCGAGCACGCTCCCCTCACCATCGTGAACTCGGTCAATCCCTTCCGCATCGAGGGGCAGAAGACCGGCGCCTTTGAGATCGTCGACGTGCTGGGCGACGCCCCCGAGGTCCACTGCATCCCCGTCGGCAACGCCGGCAACATCACCGCCTACTGGCGGGGCTACCTCGAGTACCGGTCCGCCGGCCGCTCCACCCGGCTGCCCCGCATGTTGGGCTTCCAGGCGGCCGGGGCGGCGCCCATTGTGGTGGGGCACCCGATCGAGGAACCCGACACCATCGCCACGGCCATCCGGATCGGCAACCCGGCCAGCTGGTACGGGGCCACCGCCGCGGCCAGTGAGTCGGGCGGGTCGATCTCGGCTGTCACCGACGAGGAGATCCTGGCCGCCTACCGCTTCCTGGCCGCCGAGGAGAGCGTGTACTGCGAGCCGGCCTCGGCGGCGTCGGTGGCCGGGCTGCTGAAGGTGGGGGTGGCCCCCGGTTCGACCGTGGTATGCGTGCTCACCGGCAACGGTCTGAAGGATCCCGACACCGCCGTCGGCCAGATCAGCCCCCCGCCCGCCATCGCCGCCGACTACGCCGCCATCGTCGAGCACCTGGGCCTGTAGCCCAGGTCGGCCCGGGAGCGCGTTACCCTGCGCGAGGTGGAGGCGGCCATCTGGGGTGGGCTGGTGCTGGTCTTCCTCGTGGCCGAAGTGGCCACCTCGGGAGCGCTCTTCTCGCTGCCCTTCGCCCTTGGCGCCGCTGGCGCCGGGGCCACCGCCCTGGCGGGGGGCCCGATCTGGCTGCAGGCCTGTCTGTTCCTCATCGGCTCGGCCGCCAGCCTGGCCGGGCTGCGGCCCATCGCCCGGCGCATCGACCGGAGGGCGCCCCGCCTGGAGGTGGGGGCCGGCCGCTGGGTCGGCCGCCAGGGCGTGGTGACCGAGGCCATCCCCGCCGGCCCGGGGGTCACAGGGATGATCCGCCTCGACCGTGAGATCTGGCGGGCCGAGTCGTCCCTTGAGATCCCCATCACCGTGGGCTCCACGGTGCTCGTCACCCGCGTCGACGGCGTCCGCCTCGTCGTGCTGCCCATAACGGAGGTGGAGTCGTGATCCAGGCCCTGTTCATCCTCGTCGCCTTTGGCGCCGTGGTGATCCTGTTGCTCGTGCTGTCGGGCATCAAGATCATCAGGCCCTACGAGAAGGGGCTGGTCGAGCGGCTGGGCAAGTTCCACGCCACCGTCGAGCCCGGCCTGCGCCTCATCGTGCCCTTCATGGACCGCATCGTGAAGGTCGACATGCGCGAGTCGGTCGTCGACGTGCCTCCTCAGGAGGTGATCACCAAGGACAACGTCGTGGTCTCCGTGGACGCCGTCGTCTACTACGAGGCCACCGATCCCCAGCGCCTCGTCTACAACGTCGTCAACTTCTACCTGGCCATGGTGAAGCTGGCTCAGACGAACCTGCGCAACGTCGTCGGTGACATGCAGCTGGACGAGGCCCTGACCAGCCGGGACACCATCAACACCCAGCTGCGGTCCATCCTCGACGAGGCCACCGACAAGTGGGGCAGCCGGGTGGTGCGGGTCGAGATCCAGCGCATCGACCCGCCCCAGGACGTCATGCACGCCATGCACGAGCAGATGAAGGCTGAGCGGACCCGGCGGGCCCAGGTCACCACCGCCACCGGCGATCGGGAGGCGGCGATCACCCGGGCCGAAGGCCAGAAGCAGTCCAAGATCCTGGAGGCCGAGGGGCGCAAGACAGCCAACGTGCTGGACGCCGAGGGGCAGGCCGAGGCCACCAAGGCGGTCGCCGAGGCCGAGCGGTTCCGCCAGCTCACGGTGGCCGAGGGTGAGGCCGAGGCCATCAAGACCGTGTACGCCGCCCTCCACGAGGGCAGGCCGACAGCCGACATCCTGGCCGTGAAGTACCTGGAGGCGCTGTCGATCATGGCCAACGGGGCGGCGACCAAGATCGTGGTGCCGGTCGAGTCGGCCGGGCTGGTCGGCGCCCTCTCGGGCGTCACCGAGCTGCTCCGCCCGAGCGGCGACGGGGCGGCCCCGCCGCGCTGAGCACCCGCCCGGGACGTTGCCGTTCGGGTGGGGAGGCGCTAGGTTCCCACCCGGTTCCGCCGGTGCGAGCCCGTGCCTCCACAACAAGGCCGGCTCCTCGACCAGCCCCTTCCCTCGGTGCCGATGAGCGCTGTTCTGCGCCCGTAGCCCGCCCGGGCCCGGAACCGCCCCCCCGGACAACCAGCCAAGGAAGGTGACGATGAGCGGAGAGCCGCAGCTCGAACGCTCGGTCCTCGAGGCCAAGGAGCGCGACGAGCTCCACTCCATCGCCGACGCTCTGGGCCAGAAGCCCGCGTCCCGGGCCAAGAAGACAGAGCTGGTCGACCTCATCCTGCGGGCCACCGGCGTGGCGCCGGCGGAGGACCCCTCCGAGCCGGTGAAGCCCCGTCGGCCCACCCGCAAGAAGGTGGTGGCCGCCGCGCCGGCCAACGGTGACGCCGCCCCGAACGACGCGGGGCCGAACGACGACGGGCCGAACGACGGGGGGCCGACGAAGGCGGAAGGGGCCGAGGTCGGCGAGGCACCGGCACCGCCCCGGATCGCGCCCTCAACCCCCAACCCCGAGCCCCGCCCCCAGCCGCGGCCGGCCCAGCAGCCGCCCGGCCCGCCCGGCCCGGGGAACCATGCAGCGCCTCCCAGCCACGGCCAGCCTGGTCAGCAGGGCCAGCCCGGGCATCAGGGACAGCCCGGCCAGCAGGGTCAGCCCGGGCAGCAGGGTCAACAGTCGGGGCAGGTGGGCGCCGACGGCGAGGTCCGCCGGAACCGCCGCCGTCGGGGCCGTGACCGCGACCGCCTGGGCGCCGGCTACGACCAGCAGGTCCAGCAGGCCGACCAGGCCTACTCCGGCGACCCCGTCCCGTGCGACGGGCTCCTCGAGCTGCGGCCCGAGGGCTTTGGCTTCCTGCGCACGAGCGGGTACCTGTCGGGGGCCGACGACGTCTACGTGTCGACCAGCCAGGTCCGCCGCTTCGCCCTCCGGCCCGGCGACCGGATCGTCGGCGCCAGCCGGCCCCCCACCACCCAGGAGCGCTTCGGGGCGCTCCTGCGCATCGACGCCGTGGGCGACCAGAGCCCCGACGACGCCCGTCGCCGGCCCCGCTTCGACGACCTGACCCCGCTGGTCCCCGACGAGCGGCTCACCCTGGAATCGCCCGAGGCCCACGGCCCCGCCGATGCCACCGGTCGGATCATCGACCTGCTGGCACCGATTGGCAAGGGCCAGCGGGGCATGATCGTGTCACCGCCCAAGGCGGGCAAGACCACGGTGATGAAGCACATCGCCGCCGCCATCGAGGCCAACCACCCCGACGTCGACCTCATGGTGCTCCTCATCGACGAGCGCCCCGAGGAGGTCACCGACATGCGTCGCAGCGTGAAGGGCGAGGTGATCGGCTCCACCTTCGACCGGCCGGCCGAGGAGCACACCCAGGTGGCCGAGCTGGTCATCGAGGTGGCCAAGCGCCGGGTCGAGCTGGGCCGTGACGTCGTCATCATCCTCGACGGCATCACCCGCCTGGCCCGGGCCTACAACCTGGCGGCGCCGGCCACGGGCCGGGTCATGTCGGGCGGCCTCGACTCCGGGGCGCTCTACCCCCCCAAGCGCTTCTTCGGCGCCGCCCGCAACGTGGAGGAGGGAGGCTCGCTCACCATCCTGGCCACGGCGCTGGTCGAGACGGGCTCCACCATGGACACGGTCATCTTCGAGGAGTTCAAGGGCACGGGCAACTCCGAGCTGCGGCTCGACCGGCGGCTGGCCGAGCGGCGGATGTACCCGGCGATCGACGTCACCGGCAGCTCCACCCGCCACGAGGAGCTGCTGCTCTCCAAGGAGGAGCTGCGCCTGGTGTGGCAGCTGCGTCGGGTGCTCGTCGCCCTCGGCCAGGACGGCCCGGGCCACAAGGGCTACGAGCTGCTCCTCGACCGGCTGAAGCACTTCCGGACCAACGCCGACTTCCTGGCCGACCTGGCCCGCACCCCCGCCTAGCTGGCGGGAACAGATGCCCGGGCCCTACCGTTGAAAGGCTCCACTATGAAGGCCGAACCATGAAGACCGAACTATGAAGACCGACATCCACCCCACGTACGAGGACGCCCGTGTCGTGTGCTCCTGCGGGAACACCTTCACGACCAAGTCGACCAAGGCCGAGCTGCGCCTTGAGCTCTGCAACGAGTGCCACCCCTTCTACACCGGCAAGCAGAAGCTGGTGGACACCGGTGGCCGGGTCGAGCGTTTCGAGCGCCGGTACGGCCGCCGTAAGAAGTAGCGGACACCTGCCGCCTCGAGCCGGCGGGCCGGCCCCATCATGACCCGGGTCCTGCTCCTGTGCACCGCCAACCAGTGCCGGTCCCCCATGGGGGAGGTCCTCCTGCGCGCCCACCGGCCCACCCTCGAGGTGCAGTCGGCGGGGCGGCTCCCGGGCGGCGCCCCGGCCAGCGCCACCGCGGTCACCGTGCTGGCCCATCGGGGGCTCGACCTGGCCAAGCACGTCAGCCAGACCGCCACCCCCGAGCTGCTCGAGGCCAGCGACCTGATCGTCGGCATGGCCCGCGAACACGTGCGTGATGCCGTTCTGGCCCGGCCCGGGGTCCGCCCCCGTGCCTTCACGCTGAAGGACCTGGTCCGCCGGGGCGAGGCGCTGGGCCGCCGCCCGGCCGGCCGGCCCCTCGACGCGTGGCTGGCGGCCGCCGGCGCCGACCGCACGACCAACGACCTGCTGGGGGCGATGGCCGCCGACGACGTGGCCGACCCGATCGGCCAGAGCGCGGCCCGCTACCGAGCCTGTGCCGACGAGCTCGACGACCTCCTGCGCCGCCTCTGCGCCGTGGCCTTCCCCGAGCCCGGGTGAGCCTCGACGAGGAGGCCCGCCGGCGGTTGCTGGCGGCCAAGGCGGTGGGCGTGGCCCGGTCCCAGGGAGCGACGCCGGTGGGCGAGCCCCAGCCGCTGCCGGGCGGCGCGGCGACGCTGGTCGAGGGGGGCGGGGCGTGGGTCCTGGTGCAGCGCGACCCCGAACGGGCCCTGGGGGCGGCGCTGGCCTGGTCGCTTCGCCAGGGGGCCACCGCCACCACGTGCGTGGTCGACGTGGGTCCTGATGGCCGGCCCCAGCTGGCGGCGGCCGCCCTGGTGGCGGCCAAGGCGGCGGGGATGGGCACGCCGCCCACGGTGCTGGCCCTGACTCGGGCGGGAGCCCAGCCCGTGACGCCCGAGGCGCTGGCCTCGCCCGCACCGACCGCGCCGTCGGCGCTGGCCGCCCTGCGCCTAGACGACGCCGCCGCCGCCCAGGTCGAGGTTGTCGTGCACGCCGACGGCGGCCTCACCTTCGAGGTGCTCGGGCTCGAGGTGGCCCGGGTGGCCCCCGACGGCGGGCTTCTGGTGGGTGCGGGCAAGCACGACCGTGACGCCACCAACGAGCTCTACAGCGGCGAGCCCACCCGTGAGGCGCTCGTACGCGCCGCCGAGGTGGTCCGCCAGGAGCGGCGCCCGGACGCCCAGCCGGGGCCCCCCAACCTCCTGCAGCGCGAGCGCTGGCTGCGGCAGGGCCTGGTGGCCGACCCGTCGCCGCTGGAGCCGGCCGGGGTGTCCGGCCCGCTGATCCCCGTGCCCGATCCGGCCCCTCCCGTTGATCTCCGCCGCCACCGGCCGGCCGGGGCCACGGCGCAGGCCGGCCGGGTCCTCGTCGTCTGCTCGGCCGGCGTCGACCTCGACCTGGTGCCCACCGCGGCGTGGCTGCGGGCGTGGGCCGCCCCGGGGGCCGAGCGCATCGTGCTGGTCGTCCCCGTCGGTGACGACCAGCCCATCCTCCACGACATGGC
>JBBPYZ010000041.1:0-8117 GCA_038199465.1 Acidimicrobiales bacterium
GGCCTCTCCTCCGGAACCTTTCCGGAGCAGCCTGCCATGGGCTGGGGCGCTGTGCGCAGGGCTCCTCGGCCGGCACGAGGCGAACCTACGGTGGGCAGCCGCCGTGGCCTCCCTCCTCGTGACCAACGACTTCCCCCCCAAGCTCGGCGGTATCCAGTCCTACCTGTGGGAGCTGTGGCGGCGGCTGCCGGCCGGACGGGCGTCGGTCCTCACCACCCCCCACGCCGGAGCGGCCGCCTTTGACGCTGCCGCCCCGCTGCGGGTCACCCGCACTGTCGAGCCGGTCCTCCTGCCCCACCCCCTCCTCCCCGGCCGCATCCGCCGCCAGGCCCGCCTCGACGGCGCCCGCCTGATCGTGCTCGACCCGGCCCTGCCCCTCGGATGGGTCGGCCCGGCGCTTTCCCGCACCTCTCGGGGCCGTGCGGCCGCCGGCAGCCTGCCCTACGCCTTGGTGCTGCACGGGGCGGAGGTGACGGTGCCGGCCAGCCTGCCCGGCCTCGACCGGATGCTGGCCCGGGTGGTGCGGGGCGCCAGCCTGCTCATCTGCGCCGGTGGCTACCCGGCGGCCCAGGCCGCCCGCGGTGTTGGCGGGCCGGCCCTGCTGCCACCGGTTGCGGTGATCCCGCCCGGGGTCGACGTCGAGCGCTTCCGACCGCTGGGCCCCGTCGAGCGCAAGGAGGCCCGCCGTCGGCTCGGCCTGGCCGAGGACGCCCCGCTCGTCGTCGGCGTCAGCCGCCTGGTGCCCCGCAAGGGCTTCGACGTGCTGCTGCGGGCGGCCACCCAGCTGGCCGACCGGCTGCCCGGGCTCGTGGTGGCCCTGGCCGGCGACGGCCGGGACCGGGCCCGGCTGGAGCGCGAGGCCCGCCGCAGCGGAGCCCCCGTGCGGTTCCTCGGGAGGCTCCCCGACGAGGAGCTCCCGGCCCTGCTCGGCTGTGCCGACGCCTTTGCCATGTGCTGTCGGGACCGCTGGCTCGGCCTCGAGCAGGAGGGCTTCGGGATCGTGTTCCTCGAGGCTGCGGCCTGTGGGGTGCCCGTGCTCGCCGGCTCCAGCGGCGGCGCCTCCGAGGCCGTCCTCGACGGTGTCACCGGCCTGGTGTGCGATCGGCCCCGCGACGCCGACGCCGTGGCCGCCACCCTCCTCCCGCTCCTGGCCGACCCCGACCTGGCCCGGCGCCTGGGGCGGGCTGCCCGCCTCCGGGTCGAGCGCCTCCACGACTACGACCGGCTGGCTGCACAGCTCGACGCCACCCTGCACGAGGCAGAGGTGTCGTGAGCCGCCGCAGCACCTCCCAACCCGGCAACTGCCGGGGGTTGGTGTCGCTCAGCGCCCACCTGCTCCCGGCAGCTCGGGTGGTGTGGCTGTGACCGCCGAGCCGACCCGCCCGATCCTCACGGTGGCGCCCGAGGGCACGGGGGGCGGCGTGGTGAAGGCCGCCTGGGCCGGGTTGGCCGTGCAGGCTGTCGCCGCCGCCGCGGCGATCACGGCAACCGCAGGGCGAGGGCCCCACGTCGTCGTCTGCGTCCTCCTGGCGCTGGGCGGCCTGGCCGCCTCGGCCCTCGCCTTTGTGCGGGCGGTGGCCCGCAGCCGCTCCGAGCTGGTCGACGTCGCCGGCCTCTTCCTGCTCCTCGGCTCGGCCCCCCGGCGCACCCGCTGGTGGCTGTGGGGGGCGGTCGCCGCCCAGACCGCCCTCGGCGTGGCCACGGCCGCCGCCCGCCCCTACACCTCGCTGGCCTTCGGCGTGCTCACCCCGGTGTGGGCCTACGGCCTCACCATCTGGTGGAACGCCACCTACGGAGCCTTCCCCCCGCGCCCCCGGCGCGCCTAGGGTCCACGCTCGCGCCAGAGGAGAGGGAGCCCACGTGCAGGAGCAGGTGACCGAGCGCATGATCGTGCGGGCCAGCCCCGAGTGCTGCCGCGAGGTGGCCCTCGACGTCGAGCGCTACCCCGAGTGGGCCACCGACATCAAGCAGGTCGAGGTCCTCGACCGCAACGCCGACGGCCACGCCGAGCGGGTCCGCTTCCGGGCGGCCGCCTTCGGGCGCAGCACCACCTACACCCTGGTCTACGACCACGGCGCCGCCCCCGGCGCGCTCTCGTGGAAGCTGGAGGAGGGCGACCTCACCCGGGTCCTCGACGGCTCCTACACCTTCGTCCCCCTCGACGACGGCGACACCGAGGTCACCTACCACCTCGTCGCCGAGCTGCTGATGCCCGTCCCCGGGTTCGTCAAGCGCCGCACCGAGGGCCGCATCATGCACACCGCCCTGCGAGAGCTGAAGGCCCGGGCCGAATCGACTCCGTGAGAAACCCTTTTGTTCACCGACGAAAAGACAAGACGCGTAACGGTCGCAAGATGCAAGTACCGGCCATGCCTCGGGAGGTATCGGCAGAATTAGACAGAGGATCGAGCGTTGATCAAGCAATTACAAACGTTGCTGTGGATGAAGTCGTGGCCGATGCGAAGGGTAAGCTAACGCTGTCGCCGTCGATGGCTGAAGAGGGCGCTGAGGTCGAAGTCGAGGGAGATTCGCCTGAGTCCGCTGGTCTTCTCGTCCTACCCATGCAAGAGCACTGGAGGACGCGCCTGCTGGCCGCACAGCGGCTTGCCGTTCACGGTGAGGCCGCAACATTCACCTTCGATTTCTCTGGGTCAGACGGCGAGGAAGGCACTACTGCAAGTCGGTTGCGTGCCGATTGCGGCCGGACCGGGGCGCTCTCAACGATCAACAAGGCCGTTCGAGCCGAAATGGGAACATTCTATACTACGGATATCGTGACCTATGACACCGATCGTTGCGTGGCGGTCGTGTTTGGCAAGACGACCCGCCCCTCGATGTTCTCACTGATGTTCTCGTCGGGGTCGGAGAGCATGGAATGGGTGCGGAGTGTCGACAACGCCCTCGAGGAATGTCGGCGGCAGCTTCAGAAAGCGTTGTCACGAGAACAACCCGGCTTGGTGGCCGTGCGCGCCACATGGACACCCGGTCCAGGCATAGAGAGCGAGTCCTCGGGCGTCAGCCTCGGCACCAGACGAGAACCTGCTCTCCTACCTTCAGGACCTGAAGGCGCGGCGGCGGCGGACCGATAAGACGAAGTATCTCCCAGCGGGGATGGCTGGCTGTTTCATTGTAGCTGCGCTTATTGCCGCCTTCTTTGGAAGGCCATTGTTCCTTGGCGCGTCTTTCTATTCCCTTCCCTTTTTGTGGCTGTTCTCGTCCATGTGGCAGGAGAGCAATTCACTTCGAAAGGAGATCAAGGAGGTCTGAGCGCCTTGACCTGCGGAAGCTGCTGAATGAGCAAGAACGGCGCGCCTACAAGTTGCTCCAGGTGAACGGTCTTCAGCTGCAGCGGTACTCTGATCAGGCCCTGCGCCAGCGCGCCTATATCTTCGGAGCGGGTGTGTTCTTCATGCTGGCGGGACTGGGCGCAGTGGGTGCTGCCTTCCGGTTGCTCTACAGTCGGGAACAACTGAATGTTTCGGAGAAGATCGTCATCGCTGCATTGGGTACCGTGAGTGGCGTGCTGGCCAACTTTGTTGCCGTCCTGTCTCTCCGCATGTTCTCGGAAACGATTCGATCGATGGTCGGGTTTCACAATCGGTTGGTGGTGACTCATCAGATGCACTTCGCGAACGTTCTTGCTGCCAGTATCTCAAACTTGGACTTGCGAGATGAGACGCTCGCGAAGATGGCGTTGTCGGTGGCCGAGCTCGAGGGGAGTTCGATGGATGCCAGGAGAAATGGGGCTACCAATGAAGGGGCTCAGTTGGAAAGAGGTAGGCTCCTCAGGAAAACGTAGACGGTGCCGAGGGACCTCACCTGGTTGGTGAAGATGGGCCCCCGAGCCGGGCAGTAGCGTCGGGCCATGAGCGTGGCCGTGGGGCTGGACCTCGGGGGCACGAAGTGCCTGGGGCTGGCCGTGGGCCCGGACGGTGCCGTGGTCGGCGAGCGGCGGGTGCCGACGCCGGCCGAGGGCGGCGCCCCCCTCCTCGACGCCATGGCCGGGGTCGCCGCTGAGGTGGCCGCAGCGGCCGGGGCGGAGCCTGCATCGGTCGGGGTCGGAGCGCCGGGGCTGGTCGACGTCGACGGCGTGCTGCGGGCGGCGCCGAACCTGGGGATGGCCGCAGGGCTGCCCATCCGGGCCGGGCTGGAGGCCCGCCTCGGGGTGCCCGTGCAGGTGGACAACGATGTCACCTGCGCCGCTTACGGCGAGTGGGCCGTGGGCGCAGCCGCCGGGGCCGGCGATGTCCTCCTGGTCGCCCTCGGCACCGGGATCGGTGGGGGACTGATCGTCGGGGGGCGGCTGGCCCGGGGCGCCCACGGCTACGCCGGCGAGATCGGCCACATGGTGGTGGACCCGAACGGACCGCCGTGCCCCTGCGGCCAGCGGGGCTGCTGGGAGCGCTTCGCCTCGGGTTCGGGGCTGGGCCGGCTGGGCCGGGAGGCGGCGATGGCCGGGCTGGCGCCGGGCGTGGCCGCCCGGGCCGGCGGCGACGCAGAGGCGGTGCGGGGCGAGCACGTGACCGCCGCCGCCCAGGCCGGCGACCCCGGAGCCGAGGCCATCCTCGATGCCTTCGCCTGGTGGCTGGCCCTCGGCCTGGCCAACCTCACGAACGTCTTCGACCCCGACCGCATCGTGCTGGGCGGGGGGCTGGTCGACGACGCCGACCTATGGATCGACGCCGCCCGGACCGCCTTCGCCGGCCGATCCGTCGGCGCCGCCGTGCGCCCCGAGGTGCCCCTCGTGCCCGCCGCCCTCGGGGCCCGGGCCGGGGCGGTGGGCGCCGCCCTCCTCGGGCGGTCGCGCTCGCAGCCCTGAGGGCGGGCGGGGCCGACAACCCGTGCGGGACCCGGAGGGGGAGGGCGGTAGCGTCGGCGCCCGTGGCTCTCGACGACTACGCGTTCCGGCGCATCACCGGGCTGCCGCCCTATGTGTTCTCGATCATCAACGACCTGAAGGTGCAGGCCCGCCGCGACGGGAAGGACGTGATCGACCTCGGCTTCGGCAACCCGGACATCCCCTCGCCGGAGATCGCCGTCGAGAAGCTGGCCGAGGCCGCCCGCAACAGCCGCAACCACCGCTACTCGGCGTCGAAGGGGATCCCCAAGCTGCGCCAGGCGGTCGCCGACCACTACCGGCGCCGCTACGACGTCGAGCTCGACCCCGACCAGGAGGTCGTCACCACCATCGGGGCCAAGGAGGGCCTCTCCCACCTGATGTGGGTGCTGCTCGGGCCGGGCGACTCGGCCATCGTGCCCACCCCCAGCTACCCGATCCACATCTACGCCCCCCTGTTCGCCGGGGCCGAGGTGCAGCAGGTCCGCCTCGACGGCGGCCGCGACTTCCTCGAGGGCTGCATGGAGGCCTTTGAGAGCCAGTGGCCCCGGCCCCGGGTGATCGTGTGCTCGTTCCCCCACAACCCCACCACCCACTGCGTCGACCTGGCCTGGATGACCCGGCTGGTGGCCTTCGCCCGGGACAACGATGTGGTGCTGGTCCACGACTTCGCCTACTCCGACACCGCCTTTGACGGCTACCAGCCGCCGTCGGTGCTGCAGGTGCCGGGGGCCAAGGACTGCTCGGTCGAGCTGTTCACCCTCACCAAGAGCTTCTCGATGGCCGGCTGGCGAGTGGGCTTCCTGGTCGGCAACGCCCGGGTGGTCCAGGCCCTCACCAAGTTGAAGAGCTACCTCGACTACGGCACCTTCCAGCCCATCCAGATCGCCGCCACCGTCACCCTGAACGAGGCGTCGGAGTACCCCAAGCAGGTGAACGCCATCTACGAGGCCCGCCGCGACGCCCTGTGCGACGCCATGGGCCGGGTGGGCTGGGAGATCGAGCGGCCCCAGGGCACCATGTTCGTGTGGGCGCCGGTGCCCGAGCCCTACCAGGAGCTGGGCAGCCTGGAGTTCGCCAAGATGCTCATCAAGGAGGCGAACCTGGCGGTGTCGCCCGGGGTCGGCTTCGGCCTGGGCGGCGAGGGCTACGTCCGCTTCGCCCTCATCGAGAACGAACAGCGCATCGCCCAGGCCGCCCGGAACCTGAAGCGGGCCCTGCCCAAGCTGGGCTGAGATCGCCGATGACCTACTGGATGGTGAAGGTCCTCCTCACCCCGGTGCTGCGCTTGTTCTACCGGGTGCGGGTCGAGGGCCTCGAGCACCTCCCGCCCGGGGGGGCGGTCATCCTCGCCTCCAACCACGTGTCGTTCTCCGACTCGATCTTTCTGCCCATGGTCCTGCGCCGCCGCGTCACCTTTGCGGCCAAGGCCGAGTACTTCGACGACCCGAGGAAGGGGTGGTTCTTCCGGGCGACGGGCCAGATCCCCATCCGGCGCGGCGGCGGGTCGGCCAGCGACGACGCCCTGCACGCGGCGGCCGGCGTGCTCGAGGCGGGCGGGGTGTTCGGGATCTATCCCGAGGGGACCCGCAGCCCCGACGGGCGCCTCTACCGCGGCCACACCGGCGTCGCCCGCCTGGCCCTGCGGTGCCGGTGCCCCGTCGTGCCGGTGGCCATGATCGGCACCGATCGAGCCCAGCCGGTGGGGCGGCGGGTCCCCCGGCCCTTCCTGTCCATCACGGTGCGCATCGGGGCGCCCCTGGAGTTCGACCGACCGCCCGAGCAGGCCGAGGACCGCGAGGTCCTGCGCCAGGTCACCGACGAGGTGATGGAGGCGCTGCGGTCGCTGTCGGGCCAGGAGTACGTGCCGACCTACTCCAACCGGGGCGGGATCGACGCTCGTCCGTAACCAACCGTTCACACGGCGGGCTTAGGTTGCCGGCATGCCCGTGTTCGTGCTGCGCGTGTGGGTCCCGGACCGACCCGGGGCCCTGGGAGCTGTGGCCAGCCGGATCGGCGCCGTGCGCGGCGACCTGATCGGCATCGACATCCTGGAGCGGGGCGCCGGCCGGGCCATCGACGAGCTGGTGGTCGAGCTGCCGGACGGCGACCTGGTGCCGCTGCTCATCAGCGAGGTGGGCCAGGTCGACGGGGTCGACGTCGAGGACGTTCGCCCGGCGCCCACCACCGTGGTCGACCCCCGCCTCGACGCCCTGGAGACAGCCGCCCTGCTGTGTGAGAAGGACGACGTCGACGAGCTGCTGGTGGCCCTGGCCGCTCGGGCCAGCCACGACGGCGAGGCCGAGTGGGCCGCCATCGTCGACCTGGCCGACGGGTCCAGCCCCACCAGCGTGGGCACCCCGCCCCCGACGCCCTGGCTGGTGGCGTTCGTGGCCGGCAGCCAGACCTCCACCCTGGTGGCCGCGGCCGAGTGCGGCCCGAGCGACGTGGCCTGGGCCGCCCTCCGCCAGGCCGACCTGGCCCTGGTCCTCGGCCGACGGGGCCGTCCCTTCCGGGCCCGGGAGCGCCGTCAGCTGGCCGCGGTGGCCCGCATCGCCGACCACCGCTGGGCTGAGCTGTCGGTCGCGGTGGCCCGCGGCGCCGTGGCCGTCCCCCGCAGCTGAGCCGGGGTCAGCTGTTGCCGCAGGTCTTGAAGCCGTAGCTGGGGGGCTTGGCGTCGGCCAGGTCCAGGTCGACTCGAAGTCCTTCTCCAGGGTCAGCACCTTCCGGGCATCGTTGGCGATCGCCGCGTCCCGGAGCTCCTTGATCTCGGCGATGCTGGCATCCTGAGCGACCGGTGCACTTCTCGCCACGGTCGGATCCCCGGCCGTCAGGTCGGCCCGGCCCACGAGCGAGATCGCTCGACGGCCCGCAGCCAGGTCTGGTGGGGGCCCGATGTCGAGCCGGGGGTGACCTCGGGCCGGAAGGTGCGCTCCTCGGCCCAGGCCCGGGCCACCTCGTCGGTGGACCCCCACACGCCCTCGGCCAGCCCGGCCAGGAAGGCGGCGCCGAGGGCGGTGGTCTCGGTGACCCGCGGGCGCACGACCGGAACCTGCAGCTGGTCGGCCTGCAGCTGCAGGAGCAGGTCGTTCGCGGCGGCGCCGCCGTCGACCCGCAGCTCGAGGACCTCTCGCTGCGCCGACCGGGCCATGGCCTCGACCACGTCGCGGGTGGAGAAGGCCATGGCCTCGTGCACGGCCCGGGCCAGGTGGCCCCGGCCCACGGCCCGGGTCAGGCCGAGCTCGGTGCCCCGGGCCCACGGATCCCACCAGGGCGAGCC
>JBBPYZ010000042.1:0-4102 GCA_038199465.1 Acidimicrobiales bacterium
CACGTCTCTGTAGCGTTGTCGCCATGTCGGTCGAGCCGGTGCGGCACCTGTTCACCGTCGAGGAGTACGAGCGGATGGGCGAGGCCGGCCTCATCCCGTGGAGAGTGCCCACTTCTGGTCCCCCGAGGGTGCAGATGTGGGCGAGCTTCGGCCCCGCAGGAGCATTGCTTCATGCATGAGCGCATGTATGCTTGTGGGCATGCCCAAGACCTTGCAGATCCGTGACCTCGACGACGAGGTGTACGAGGCGTTGCGGCGGCATGCGGCGCAGGCAGGGGTGAGCGTTCCGGAGCTGCTGCGGCGGGAGGCGACCCGGCTGGCGGCGCGACCGACGGTCGAGGAGTGGCTGTCCCGGACGGGTCGACGGCCCTCGGGGATCGAGCGCAGCGACGTGCTGGCCGCGCTCGACGAGTCTCGGGGGGACTGGCCCGGTGCTGGTCGTTGACGCCTCCTGCCTCTACGAGGTCGTGGCCGACGGCGCCCGGGCGGACGTGGTCCGGGCCAGGCTCGCCGCCGATCAGGAGCATGCGGCGCCGGCGGTCGTCGATGTCGAGGTGGTGAGCGTCATCCGGCGCCACCACCTGCTGGGCCGGCTCGACCCCACCGCGGCGGCGCAGGCGGTGGCCGACCTGCGGGACTGGCCGGGCGAGCGCTTCAGCCACCAGCCTCTGCTGGACCGGGTGTGGGAGCTACGAGGGTCCGTGCGAGCGTGGGACGGGTTCTACGTCGCCCTCGCCGAGGCGCTGCAGGCCACCCTCGTCACCTCCGACGCCCGTCTGGTGGCGGCGCCGGGCCCCCGCTGCCCCATCGAGGTCCTGTGACAGGGGCCCCTCCCCCGGAGAGTGCCCACTTCTGGTGGCCAGGGGGTGCAGAAGTGGGCACTCTCGGCGGTTAGGGGGCTCGCATCGAGACGACGGCGGCGACGAGCGCCTCCGCCTCGAGGACGTCGGCCATCACGCCGATCTGGTCGTCCCAGACGTCGTCGGGGACCTCGGCCTTCACGTCGTCATCCAACACGTGGTACACGTCGAGACCCAACTGGGTCCCGGCCAGGGCACCTGCGAACGCCGGGTCACCCGACACCACTGTCTCCGCCGTGATCTCCGCTGCCTCCGGGTCGGGGGCACCGATGAGCACGACGAGGTCCTTGGGGTCGTGTTCCTGGCTGAGCCGGAGGATCTTCTCCTGGCTCTCGAGGTCCATGGCTCCGGAGGCCGTTCAGACGAAGCACTCCGTGGCCGTGAAGGCCACCGTGGCCCCGGCGGCCTTGGCGATGGTGGCGATGGCGGGGCCGGAGATGCCGTCCCGCTCGCCGAGGGCGATGACCTGTTTGTCCTTCAGCACGCTCATGCAGTCTCCTTGTCGTCGCTAGGTGGGGCCGCTTTGGCCTCACTCTTCTCGTTGAGCCAGGCGCTCAGGCCTTCCTCGGTCACCTGGGGGCCGTTGATGCGGGCCACCTCCTCGCCGTCGCGGAACAAAAGGAAGGCGGGGAGGCCCATCACCTTCAGCTCCATGCAGAGCCGGCGGGCCTTGGGTGCCTCCACCTTCACCACCCGGAGAGTACCGCCGCTCTCCTCGGCCAGCTTCTCGACGTGCGGCATCATCCGCAGGCAGGGCTGGCAGTCGGGGCCCCACACGTCGACGAGCACCTGGCCCTCGGCCACCAGGTCGCGGAAGGTCTCCTTGGTGGCCTCGGTCACGGCATCGCTCATGGTTGGTCCTCCTCGGTGGGGCGGGCTGGGTTGCGGTCGATGAGCACGCTCATCCCGTCGGACAGCTGGCACATGCGGCCCAGGAACAGGCTGCCCTTGGCGATGAGCATCACCTTGTCGGCCGGCCCGGTGGTGAGCCGGTCGACGGCGTGGGGCAGGTAGCACAGCGACGAGGCCAGGTGGCCCTGGGTGGGGGCGAAGCCGGGCATGCCCCGCTCGGCGACAAAGGCGGGCAGGTCGGCCTTGGCGATGTCGCCCCGGCGCACGGCCAGGGCGGCGATCGTCTTGTAGTTGCGGTCGGGCACGTTGCCCGAGCCCTGGGGCTCGGTGATCTCGGGGTTGTGCAGCTCGGTGGCGTAGTCGTCGACGTCGGTGAGGGCGATGGCGTTGCGGGCGAGCGGCTCGATGGCCAGGGCCTCCATGACCTGGCTGGCCGAGCCGCCGTGCGACACCTTGTGGCGGCCGACCACGTCCAGGCGGATGCGGGGGGAGCGGCCGTCGTCGGCCTGCACGAGGGCGGCGGTGCCTCCGAGGACGTCCTCCATGACGGGCAGGTCGTTCTTCAGATGCCCTTGGAACTACAGGCCCCGCTTGGCCCTCGAGCCGCCGGCCACCACCGCCACCCGGCCGAACACCCCCGAGGCCACCAGGCTGGCGGCGATGACCAGGGCCGGCACCGGGGCGGCGCAGAAGTTCTTGATGTCCGCGCCCGACGCCTCGGTGCAGCCGGCCGCCTCGGCCACGGCCTTGGCCATGTTGCCGCCGCCCCGCTGGTAGCGGTCGCCGATGGCCTCCTCGCCGCAGCCCAGGACGTAGTCGATGGAGGTGGGGTCGATGCCGTTGGCCTCGAGCAGGTGGAGCAGGGCCAGGGTGGCGGTGGCCTTGGCCGCCAGGTTGTCGATCAGCACCGAGGCGGCGAGCGAGTCGTCGTGCTCCTCGCCCCGGCGCATCACCGCGCCCGGGACCAGCAGCAGGCTGCCGGGGGCGGCGGCCACGGTGTCGACGTCGCCCACCGCCTTTTCGATGCGCTCCAGGTCGAAGCCCTTGGCCAGCGGGTGGGCGGCCAGGGCGGCGGCGGCCCGCTCGGCCACCTCGGCCGACAGGGTGAGCAGGTCGAATTGATCGACGGCGGCCAGCAGGCCCAGGAACTCCTCTTCCGGCATCAGCTCGCCGACCAGGGCCCCCTGCTCCTTGCGAACCCAGCGGGAGGCGCCGGCCATCGCCTGCCATGGCCGGGGCCCCATGTCCCGGGGATGAAGGGCGTTCAGGTAGGCCTGGTGGGGCGGGTAGGCCACCGCCTGGTCGAAGGTGCGCAGCGCGGCCTCGAAGGCGGCGACCACCGCCGGGTCCTTCGGCAACTCGCGGTGGGGCTTGGAGCCGTGCTTGGCCAGCCCGGGGGTGTGGGCCAGCACCTGGGTGGACCCCAGGATCACGCTGTCAGGCACGGTTCAAGCTCCTGTGGTCTCGACGGTCTCAGGCATGGGCGGGCGCCACCTCGAAGACCGTGGGCTTGGTGACGGCGGTGGCCACGGCCTCCAGCGCCCGCTCGACCAGGCGCCGCCGCCAGGCCCGCTCGGCCGCCGGGTCGAGCGACGGGTCGCCCGTCGGGTAGGGGATGCCCCGGGTCGGCACGATGCGGGGCGCGCCCACCCGCTCGGCGATCGAGGTCAGGTTGCACAGCAGGGCGGTGGGGATCCCCGCCCGCTCCAGCTCCTTCGCCAGCGTTGCCCCGCAACGCGTGCCCGTGCCTCACGTCGCGGTGAGGATGGCGGCTCGGGCGCCTGAGCGGCGCATGTCGGTGGCCCACTCGATGCCGAACTTGCGGGCGTTGGCCACCGAGGTGCCGTTGCCGGTGGTGACGAAGTACTCAGCCGAGAGGTGGCCGATGGCCCCCTCGCCCTCGAGCTCTCGGGCCACGTCGAGGGGCACGATGCGGTGAGGGTCGGCGTTGGCGTGCACCGAGGTGAACCCGCCGTGGACCGACCGGTAGCTGCCGGGGGCCAGGGTGTCGCCCTCCAGGGGGTAGCGCAGCCACCGGGTGGCCCGGGCCGACTCGAGGCTGCCCGGGTTGTCGTCGGGCACCAGCCCGCCCTCGGTGACCAGGAAGACGGTGGCCTCTCGCACGTCGGCCACCGGGGCGGCGGGGGCGACGGCGTCGACGCGGGGGAGGGGGATCTCGGTGGCGTCGCGGTCGCCGGCGATCCGGGCCAGGACCAGGTCGACGGCCCGGTGGGCGGACGACTCCTCGACCAACACCGAGCGACGGGCCACCTTGCCGATGCGGCCGTCCTCGGCCTTGAGGGGCTCGCCGGCCAGGAGCTTCACGGCGGCTGCCCCGAGGGTGATCAGCGACGGCCCCATGCGCCGGGCCACCTCGCCGCTGGCCACCA
>JBBPYZ010000043.1:0-2770 GCA_038199465.1 Acidimicrobiales bacterium
AGGAGCCGGTTGGCGATCCGGGGCGTGCCCCGGCTGCGGCGGGCGATCTCAAAGGCGCCGCTGGCATCCAGCGCCACCCCGAAGATCCGGGCCGTGCGGGTGACGATCAGCTCGAGGTCCTCGACCGGGTAGTGGTCGAGGCGGGCCACCAGCCCGAACCGGTCGCGCAGGGGGCCGGTGATGAGGCCGGTGCGGGTGGTGGCGGCCACCAGGCTGAAGCGGGGCAGGTCGAGGCGGATCGACCGGGCCGAGGGCCCTTTGCCCAGCACGATGTCGATGGCGTAGTCCTCCATCGCCGGGTAAAGAACCTCCTCGACGTCGCGGGGCAGCCGGTGGATCTCGTCCACGAACAGCACGTCGCCGTCGTTGAGGTCGGTGAGGATGGCGGCCACGTCGCCGGCCCGGGTGAGCGCCGGGCCTGAGGTGATGCGCAGGGCCGAGCCCATCTCGGCGGCGATGATGCCCGAGAGCGTGGTCTTGCCCAGCCCCGGGGGGCCGGCGAACAGCACGTGGTCGGCCGCCTCTCCCCGCCGCCGGGCCGCCTCGAGCAGCACCCCGAGGTGCTCCTTCAGCGTGGCCTGCCCGACGAAGTCGGCCAGCCGGCGGGGCCGCAGGCTGATCTCCTCGTGCACCTCCACCGGATCGGCCATCGGGTCCACGGGGCGGTGCTCCGGCTCATCAGGGGGGTCGCCGAGGACCTCGGAGCGGGCCATCAGCGGGCCACAGCCAGGGTGCGCAGGGCCCGGCGGAGCAGGACGTCGACGTCGCCGGCCTCGGGCAGGGTGCGCAGGGTCTCACGCACCTCGTCGGGCCCGTAGCCGAGGCCGGCCAGGGCGGCCCGGACCTCGGCGTGGGCGTCACGCTCCTCCGGGGGCCCGGCGCCCTCGACCACCCGCAGACCCGGGCCGTCGCCGTCGACGTCGAGCCGGCCCTGCAGCTCGAGCAGGAGCTTGGCCGCCGTCCTCTTGCCGATTCCGGGCACCAGGCACAGGGCGTCGGTGTCCTCGGTGCGGGCGATGCGGCGCAGCGCCGCCGGCGCGTGGGTGGCCAGGATGGCCAGGGCCACGGACGGGCCGATGCCGGGGGCGCCCAGCAGCGCCTCGAAGACCTGGCGCTCATCCCGGCTGGCGAAGCCGTAGAGGGTGATGGCGTCCTCACGCACGTGGGTGTGGACGTGCACGAAGCAGGGCCCCCCGAGCTCGCCCAGGCCACCCAGGGCGCCGGCCGCCACCACCACCCGGTAGCCGACCCCGGCCACCTCCACGGTGATCTCGGCGCCCGGCCCGGTGCGGGCCGGCTGGCGGTCGAGAAGGGTGCCCCGCAGCGAGCCGATCACCGGACGGCCCCCCGTTCGGTGGCGGCCGCGGCGGCCGGGATGCGGCCCAGGGCCAGATGGGTCAGGGCCAGGGCCAGCGCATCGGCGGCGTCGGCCGGCTTCGGGGCGGCGGTCAGCCCGAGCAGGGTGGCCACCATGCGCTGCACCTGCCCCTTGTCGGCCCCGCCGTGGCCGGCGACGGCCAGCTTCACCTCGTTGGGGCTGTAGGTGAACACCGCGCACCCGGCCCCGTGGGCCAGAGCCAGGGCCAGGCCGCTGGCCTGCCCGGTGGCCATGGCCGTGCGGGCGTTGGCACTGAACAGCACCCGCTCGACCACCACCACGTCGGGCCGGAGGTCGGCCAGGAGGGCTTTGAGGTCGGTGTGCAGGCTGGCCAGCCGCTCGGGCAGCGGCCGGTCGGGCGAGGTGGTGAGCACCCCCGCCGCGGTGGCGGTGACTGAGCCCGCCGAGGCGCGCCGCACGCAGCCGTAGCCGCAGCGGGTCACCCCCGGGTCGATGCCGAGCACGAACATGCGTTCGCCGAGGGTAGCGGCTGGTTCCGACCCAGCGGTGGACCGCCCGGGTCAGCGCCCTACAACGCCGCCTTCACCGCCGCCACCAGCTCGTCGGTCTTGCGGAAGGTGAGGCCGGCGCCCGAGCGGTGGGCGTAGCGGATGATCCCGTCGCCGTCGATCACGAAGACGCTGCGGCGGGGGAAGCCGAGGGGGCCGAGGCAGCCGTAGGCCTTGAAGGTGGCCTTGTCCTCGTCGGCCAGGAGCGGGAAGCCGAAGCCGTGGCGGTCGCTGAAGCCGTCGTGGCTCTCCACCGACTGGGGGCTGATGGCCCAAAGGGTGGCGCCGAGGTCGGTGAACTCGGTCAGGTCCTGGTTGTAGGAGCTCAGCTGCACCGTGCACACCGGGGTGTCGTCGCCGGGGTAGAAGACCAGGACCACCGGGTTGCCCCGCTGCTCGGCCAAGTGGAACACCCCGCCCCCGCTGCCGGCCAGCTTGAAGTCGGGGGCGGCGTCGCCCACGCTCGGCTTGGCCATCAGCTGACGGCGGCCTGGATGATCTCGTCGCTGGCGTCGAGGTTGGCGTAGACGTTCTGGACGTCGTCGTGGTCCTCCAGGGCGTCGATGAGCCGCAGGACCTTGCGCACGCTCTCCTCGTCGGCCAAGGGCACCGTGACGGTGGGCTGGAAGATGAGGTCGCCCGAGTCGATGGGCAGGCCGGCAGCCTCCAGGGCCGTGCGCACCAGGTGGAAGTCGGTGGGCGGGGTCAGCACCTGCCACATGTCCCCCAGGTCGACCAGGTCGTCGGCGCCGGCCTCGGCCGCCACCTGGAACACCTCGTCCTCGGCGCCGGCGGACTTCGGCAGCAGGATCGATCCCTTGCGGTGGAACTGCCACGAGACCGCCCCGGGCTCGGGGGTGTTCCCCCCGTTCTTGGAGAAGAC
>JBBPYZ010000044.1:0-6086 GCA_038199465.1 Acidimicrobiales bacterium
AATGTCGCTGTGAGGGCTGGTGATCGGGAGGAGGATCCGGGGCGGCCTGGTCGACGCCGTCCTCGGCTACGCCCTCCTGCTGGCCTTTGCCTTCGCCATGATCTGGGTGGGCGTGCTGCTGGGCAGCCTGGTGGCCACGCCCGAGGGCGTGCAGGGCGTGGCCTTCGGGCTGCTGTTCCCGGTCACGTTCATGGCCAGCACCTTCGCCCCCACCGCCACCATGCCCGGGGTGGTGCGGGTGGTGGCCGAATGGAACCCGGTGACCTCGGTGGCCAACGCCGTGCGGGTCCTGTTCGCCAACCCCAACACCCCGATCGAGCCCGGCGACCCCTGGCCGATCCAGCACCCGTTGGCCTACTCGGTGCTGTGGATCGTCGGCATCGTCGTCGTCTGCGCCCCGCTGGCCATCCGCGCCTACAAGCGGTCGATCTCCACGTAGGAAGCCACCTCTGCGTCACGCCGCCCCGGTACCGTCGTCGGCGATGGATGCCGACGAGCAGGAGCGGGCGCTGCGCCGCATCCGGGGGCTGCTCGACAAGGCCTGCTCCACCAGCTTCGGGCCCGAGGCCGACGCCCTGTACGACAAGGCGGCCGAACTGATGGCCAGGCACCGGATCGACGCCGCCCTGCTCGATGCCAGTCGGGCCCCTGTCGATCGCAGCCCGGTCGAGGAGCGGCCCGTGGACCTCGGGTCGGGCCAGTACGTGCGGGCCCGCCTCCAGCTTATCCACCACATCGCCACCAACCACGGGTGCCGCCTCCTCACCCACACCACGCGCGACGGCCGGGTGGCCACGGGGGTGGGAGTAGCCGACGACTGCACCCGGGTCGAGCTGCTGTACACCAGCCTGCTGCTCCAGGCCACCCGCCTGGCCGGCGCGGCCTGGGCGGCACGGGCGTCGTCGACGGGCAAGGGCGTGGCGGCCGCGGCTGCCGGGGCGCCCCGCAACGGTCCCGTGAGGCCGGCGGCGTGGCGCCGGGCGGGAGCTGGTGGCCGGGCGGTCCGGCACGGGGCCGCGCCGGAGTTGACCCCCGGCGGGGGGCGCCGGAGTGTGCCCGCCGGGAGCCAGGTGGCTTGGAAGCGCGAGTTCCTGTTCGGCTTCGGGAGCCGGGTGGGGGAGCGCCTCGCCGAGCTGGCGGTCCTGGCCGCCCGGGCCCCGGACGACGGCGCCACGCGCGGGTCGGTCGCCCTGGTGCTGGCCGACCGCTCGCAGCGGGTGGACGAGTGGTTGGCCCGGGCCCATCCCCGGCTGCGGTCGCTGGCCCCGGCCACCGGGTTCACCGGTCATGGCGGCCTGGCCGCCGGGCGCACCTCAGCCGACCAGGCCGATCTGGGCAGCCGCCCGGTGGGACCCGGCCGGCGGGCGCTGCCGCGCTGACGATGGCGGCGCCCGAAGCGTGGGGCCAGACGGCGGCGGCGTCGCTGCCGTGGTCCGGGGAAGCGAACGAGGCGGCGGCCGGGGCGGCGTCGGGGCCGAGGGTGCAGGCCGTGGCCGGGGCATCGGAAGCGGCGGGGACGGGGGTGGGAGGGCAGGCGGCGACGATCGGGCTGCCGGGGGAGGCGGCGCCGCCGGCGGTGGGCACCGGGAGTCGGGACGGTGATCGCCAGCGGGTCTATGACGCCGAGGATGCCGCCTTCCTGGAGACCAGCTATGCCGAGCGGCTGGGGGAGCGGGGCTGCCGGTGGGTGCTCGACCACCTGGTGGTCCTGCCGTGGTGGTCGACCGCGGCGCCCGGCCCCCCGCCGGTGCTGCGGGCGGCCCGCTCCGACAGCGCCCGCTCGACCATGGTGGTGGCCGGCGACCGCGTCGAGGTGCGCATCGGGCCGGGGATGGACCAGGCCCACGTGCTGTCCCACGAGCTGGCCCACCTGGTCGCCCCCGCCGGCGCCGGCCACGGCGCGGCCTTCCGGGCCGCCCACCTGGACATGGCCACCCTGCTCCTCGGCGCCCACGGCTCCGCCCGCCTCGCGGACTTCTACGGCCGCGCTGGCCTGGCTGTCGCCGCCCGAGCCTGGCCGCCGCCACCCGAGCACGGCCCGGGCGGCCTGCTGGCGGTCTGGCAGGCCCGCGTGGCCCTCGAGGCCGTACGCCACCGCTGAACCGGCCGACGGATGGAGCGGTCATGACTCGAGCGTGATCCGACGAGGGGTTGTGGCGGCGCAGGTGGCCGGTCAGAAGGTGGCGTGGGGGCGCGGGGTTCTGGCCGGTCAGTTGTCCGGGGCGGGTGCCCGGTCAGAAGGTGGCGTGGGGGCGCGGAGTTCTGACCGGTCAGTTGTCCGGGGCGGGCGGGGACCGCACAGGGTTCGGGAGCGGGCCATCAGGTACAGCCACACCGCCAGCAGGATGGCGAGGGTGGCGTAGGCCGCCACCGCGGTCACGGCCGGACCGCCGTGGGCCTCGCGCAGCAGGACCTCGGTCATGGACGTGAAGTTGGCCTGGCGCAGGGGCTGGGCCGGGACCTCGGCGGCGCCGATGTCGGGGTCGGCGGGGAGGCGGATCGGCGTGGCCATCACCTCACGGCCCCGGTAGAGGGCGACCAGGGTCTTCCAGTCGCCGCCGACGGGGACGGCCCGATCCGCCCGGTAGCGCCCGGGGCCCACCTGGCGCAGGGTGGCCTGGATGCGGCCCCCGCCCTGGGCCGACCACACCTCGAACAGGTCTGCGTCCTGCGCGGCTTCAGGGGGCCGCACCTCCACGTCGACCACGGCGTCGCCGTCGAGCCGGTCGATCGTCACGGTCGCCTCGACCCGCCCCACCTGGCGTTGGGTCGCGACGGCGATGGTCAGGACGAGCAGGGCGCCGGCGCCGGCCAGGGCGACCCGGGGCAGCCGGCTGCCGGCTAGGGCCGTGCCCAGCACGGCGGCGCTCACCGCGGCGCCGGCGGCCAGCCCCTCGGCCAGGGGCCAGCTGGCGGCGGCGAGGTGGTGATGGCCGGCGGTGGCCGCCCAGGCCCACTCGCCGGCCAGGCCCACCGTGGCCAGCAGGGCGCCGGAGGCCAGGGCGAACCGCAGCCGGTTCTGGGTTCCGAACCTCCAGGCCGCCACCTCGACGGCCAGGGCCGCCGGCAGGTAGAGCGCGGTGCGGGGCATCACGTGACCCAGCCCGCCGATCACCGGGGCCAGGGCGGCGCGAAGCACCAGGAACCCGGCGGCCGTAGCCACGGCACCGCCTCGTCCCAGGGCCAGCCGGGCGGTGGTGAGGCCCAGCCCGGCCGCGGCCATGACCAGCACGGGCAGCAGCACCACCGGGAACAGGGGGACGCCGTAGTCGTACTCGGCTTGGTAGGTGGAGAGCCCGATCAGCACCGAGGCCAGGGTCGCGACGTGGAGTGCTCGCCCAAGTGGGGTCAAGCTTGAGCGGCTCTGCATGGCGGGTGCTTCTGGGCCGAGCTGGGCCACCAGAGCGGGAACCTCAGGCCCCGAGCGGCCGCCTGGAACGTGAGCCTCAGGGCCGGAGGGGCCTCGTGGAGGGGGGCCGGCCGCAGGGCGGGGCCGGCCTTCGGCAAGCATGAGCCACAGGGCGATGGCTGACAGGGATCCGCTAGCCAGGAGGCCGAGGTGGGGTGGGCTCAGGAGGGTGACGTCGACGCCGTAGGCCTGGTGCCAGAGGGAGTCGAGGACGAACGCCACCAGGCCGCCGACCCGGAAGGCCAGGAGCAGCAGGGCCGACCAGGGCAGCCGCCACCGGCCGAGGCGCAGGCGCACCTCGGCCCCGGTGGCCGTGGCCGTGGCGATGGTGAGGAGGGCCACGCCGATCAGCCCGGTGAGGGCGGTGAGGATGAGCAGGTGGGGAGGGGACAGGACCTCTTTGTCCCGGCCCAGGTCGATGTGCCAGGCCACGTCCCAGTACAGGCCGACCATGGCGATGCCGAGCAGGACGAGACCGCTGACCGAACCCACGACCGACCAGGCCGCGTAGCCCGTGCGGCGCTCGAGGGCGGCGGCGAACCTCACGGGGCCCGGGTCCGGATGAGGTCGGCGAGATCACCCACCGTCGTCACGCTCGACAGGTCGGCCTGGGTGAAGATCACGTCGTAGTCGTCCTGCAGCTCGATGGCCATCTCGACCAGGCGGTAGCTGTCGGAGACCAGCTCGCTCAGCACCACCTCGGGTCGGACCCGGGACGGGGCCACGCCCAGCACCTCGGCGATGCGGGCGGTGATCTCGTCGGGCGAAGGGGTCGTCATGGTCGTTCCTCGGCTGGGTGCGGCCCCGAGTCGAGGAGAAAGCCCAGGCGGGCCTCGTGCTCGGCCAGGGTGTGGGCGTAGACCTCGCGGTCGGCCTCTTTGTAGCGCCGCAGGGTGTCGGCGATGGTGTCCTTGCCGAAGCGGCCCTCCATGCCGGTCAGGGCGTCGCGCACCCACTGCACGTGCCAGCGCTCGTCCTCCATGATGCGCTCGATCGTCTCCCTCACCTCGACCCGGACGTCGGGCACGGCCAGGTGGCGGGCGTACTGGTTGATGACCCGCCGCTCGAACACCAGGGTGATGGCCATGATCTCCATCAGGTTCACGGGCAGGCCGGCCGCCTCCAGGTACTGGTCCTGGTAGGCCTCCGACATCTTGATGGGGCGGGCGCCGAGGCGGTCGAGGCAGTCGGTCCAGTACCAGGCGTGCTGGGCCTCATCCGCGAAGTGCTTGGTGAGGTCGTGCTGGATCGGGCTCGGCCTGAGGGTGCGGGCCAGGCGCCCGAAGAACAGCGAGCCGTTGATCTCCGACGTGCGGTAGTAGCTGAGCGCCCACAGCTCGTCGTCAGACAGCAGCATCGCAGACCGCCACGCTCAGCCACCCGCCGTTGAACCCACCGCTCACATAGCGGAGGCGACGGCCGGTCCGGTCCTCGGCCTCGCCGACCAGCTGGGTCGGGTCGGCCACCTCGTAGTCGAGGAAGGTGGCACCGAGGTTGTCCGGGGTGGCCTTGAACAGCGCCTCCTTCACCGTCCACAGCCGCAGCAGGTCGTCGGGACCGGCGGCGGCGCCCCGCTCCCGCTCGACCAGGAAGAGGCGAGCGATCCGGGGATTGGTGTCGTGCGGGCCCTCGTAGTCGACGCCTACCCCGGCCTGGCCCCCGTCGGCCCGGGCGGCCACGGCGATCCCGGCAGAGTGGGTCAGCGACAGGCCGCGGTGGGGGAAGCGCACCAGTGAGGTGTCGCCCCCCTCGACCACCTGCTTGAGGGCGGCCCGGCCCAGCAGCCAGTCCTGCCGGCGGCGGCTGCCGACGTCGGGCAGCTGGCGGCGCTCCCCGCCCGTCAGGTCGGCGAGATCAACCGGCGAGGTGGCGCCGCGCAGCAGCACGGGCACCAGCAGCCCCGCTGCCGTGGCCCGCTCGGCCGCGGCGAGGTCTTCGAGTTGGCAGCCCTGACCGACTGCATCACCCGGCTGGGCCGGCAGAGCTTCAGCGTCAGGCCACGGCATGGCGCCCCCAGCGGGTGGTCACCAGGGTGTCGCAGGTGCGGCGCACCAGCTCGGCGGCGTCGGGGGCCCGGTAGGACGGGCCGAGCACCTGGCGCAGGCGAACGTTGTCCAGCTCCTTGCCCACGAAGAGCTGGCGGGCGAAGGGCACCACCGACTGGAGCGACTGACGCACCATCCCACCACCGAAGGTGCTCACCCCGGCGGCCAGAAGCTCGAACGACTCCTCGTCGCCCAGCAGCGGCCGCAGCACCCCGCGCCGCCGGAAACCCTCGACCGACTCGAAGCGCTCGGCGACGACGTCGAGCGCCGCCTCCAGGGTGAGCGACTCGGCGGCAGAGTGAGCCAGGTGGTAGACGCCGCCCGCCTCGGGCGACGCCATCACGCGCGCCACGGCATCGACGACGAAGTCGCCGGTGACCAGGTAGAGGCGGGTCCGGGCGTCACCGGGCACCAGGGGCAGCAGTCCGTGGAACCACAGCTTCAGGGTGTCATGGAAGGCGTTGCGCTGGGTGACGGCGCCCGAGGGGTCGTCGGCCACGATGGTGGCCACCCGCAGGATCCGCCAGGGCAGGTCGCCGGCCGTCTCGGCCACCCGCTGCTCGGCCTGCCCCTTCGACCACTCGTAGCGGTTGGCGAAGCCGGCCTCGCCGTCGTAGAGCCGTTCGGTGATG
>JBBPYZ010000045.1:0-11686 GCA_038199465.1 Acidimicrobiales bacterium
GGACGGCCGGGCCCGACGCCAGGGTGGTGGCCTGGGCCACGAACCGGTACCCCGACTGGGCGACCGCCAGGCCGGGCGGGGTGCCGGTGGCGGCCGGCACCTCCCTGCCGTCCATGTCCATCCCGGCCATGTCCATCCCGGCCATGTCCATGTTGTGGTCGTCGGCCCCGGAGGCGGCCTCCGTCCCGTGGCCGCCGTGGGGATCGCCGGCTCGCTTGGGGGCCCCGTCAGGGGCCACGGCGCGGGCCACCCCGAAGGTGGCGCCGAACACCAGCGCGACGGCGACGGCGAAGCCGGCCAGCTTGGGGCCGGCGGAGGAGGGTGTCTGCATGGCCGGTACCATACCCCCTGGGGGTATAGAGCGCAAGCCGGTGTGACGTTCTCGGGCGGCGGGTAGGTGCAGCGCCATGGCGAGCTTCGGGTACTTCCTGTCCAGTGAGGAGCTTGCACCGGCCGATCAGGTGCGGTGGGCGCAGCGGGCAGAGACGGCCGGCTTCGACCGGCTGTGGATCTCCGACCACTACCACCCCTGGAACGACGAGCAGGGCGAGTCGAGCTTCGTCTGGGGGGTGATCGGGGGGATCGCCGCCACCACCGAGCTGCACGTCACCACCGCCGTCACCTGCCCCACCGTGCGCATCCACCCCGCCGTCATCGCCCAGGCGGCGGCCACCTCGTCGCTGCTCCTCCAGGGCCGCTTCGCCCTGGGCGTCGGCACCGGCGAGTTCCTGAACGAGCACATCCTGGGCGATCACTGGCCGCCGGCGCCCGAACGGCTCGAGATGCTGCGCGAAGCCGTCGAGGTGATGCGCCGGCTGTGGACCGGCGAGTGGGTCACCCACGACGGGGACCACTACCTGGTGGAGGACGCCCGGATCTACTCCTGCCCGTCCGCGCCCGTACCGGTCTACGTCTCGGGGTTCGGGCCGAAGTCGATCTCTCTGGCCGCCGAGATCGGCGAGGGGTACATGACCACCCAGCCCAGCGCCGAGAGCCTGAGCTCTTATCGTGACCAGAGCGGCAAGGGGCCCGGCCAGGCCGGGTCTGGAGGCGGGCTACGACGAGGTGTTCATCTCCCAGATGGGCACCGAGCAGGAGGGCTTCTTCACCTTCTGGGAGAAGGAGCTGCAGCCCCGCCTGGCCAAGCTGACCTGAGGCTCAGCGCCCCGTGCCCGAGATGGCGGCGGCCACCAGCCAGGGTGCGCGCAGCGCCGGGTGGTGATCGACCTCGGCCAGTACCTCCAGTGCCAGGGCCGGCTGTTCGGCCGCCAGCCGACGCGCCCACTCCGGGCGGGTGACGCGGTCGTCGGCTCCGACAAGGGCGATCACGGGGCAGGTGACCTGGCGCAGCAGGGCAGGGGCGTGCTCGACGAGGACGAGGTTGGCGAGGGTGCGGCTGAAGCTGGCCCAGGTGTGGCGGACGCCGTCGATGGCCACCGCGGCCGGGACCGAGCGCACGGCCAATGGAGCGAGGGTGGCGGCGAGGGCGGCGTGCCGGCACATCAGCTGGCAGATGAGTCGGCCCCGGGCGTCGCCGCTGGCGGTCCAGCGAGCCATGGCGCCGATGCGGCCGACCTCGGCCAGGGCGACAGCCCGGTCGGGCCAGGCGGGCAAGCCGGTGAGAACGAGCCCCTGCACCAGGTGGGGCCAGCGGGCGGCGGCGCCGAGGGCCACGAGGCAGCCGGTGGAGTGGGCGACAAGCGAGACCGGCTCGCTGAGAAGCGGCTCAAGGCCGTCGAGCTGGGCCCTGAGGTCGTAGCGGCTCCCGTCGGGAGCCGGTGAGCGCCCGAAGCCCAACAGGTCCGGGGCCACCAGCCGGCGACCGGGAAGGTGGTGGGCCAGCCGGTCCCAGTAGGCAGAGGACGCGCCGAGGCCGTGGAGGGCGAGCGTCGGCGGCCCGGCTCCCCAGCTGGAGTGGAACAGGGCGAAAGCCAACTAACTCAAGTCAGTTTCCATTCGTGCTCCAGTGCCACGGCTCCGACGGAAGGTTGAAGAGGCCGAAGCGGGAGGCGTTGGAGGAGAGCCAGCCGAAGGCGGGGTTGGAGCGGGACGAGATGAGCGAGCCGTTGTTCGTGAAGTCGATGGCCAGGCCCTTCTCGTGCATCGAGGCGCCGGGCTTGGCGGTGGGGGGCGAGCAGGACGACGCCGGCATCTCGTAGATGGCGTAGCTGCTGGTCCCGCAGTTGTTCATGCGGGTCTGGATCTGCTGCTGGGAGGAGCGGTAGCCGCCGCCGCTCAGCGACAGACCGGCGCTGTCGGAGGCCGAGAGGAGGCCAGCCAGCTGGCCGGCGATCGAGGAGGCCACCGTGATGCCCCTCACGGTGGTGAGCCCGGGACCGGCCGGCGCGGTGGGGACGGGACGGGGTGGTCCGGTCACCGGGCGGCCGGGCCCGGGGCCCACCCGCAGTGCGATCGGCGCCTTGGGGCGGGGCGCGGGGGGCGGGGGCTGCAGGCGGGCCTGGCGTGCCCGCTCGGCCTCCAGCTTGGCCAGCAGCTCGGCCCGGCGTCGGGCGGCGGCCTCGGTGTCCTGGCGGGTGATGGCGGCGCTCAGCTCGGCGTCGGATGCGGCCAGGGAGTCGAGCTCGCTCTCGCCCGCGGCGACCTTGGCCTCGAGGGACTCGGCCACCGAGCCCTGCGCAGCCTGGAGGCTCTCGAGGTCGGCCAGTCGGGCCTCGCTGACCGCACGGCGGTCAGAGGCATCCTTGGCGGCCCGGTCGGCCCGGGCCCGGCTGGCGGCCAGATCGGCCCGGGCCCCCCGCACGGCGTCGAGCTTGTCGGCCGACTGCCCGAGCTGGATGTCGGCGTAGACCAGTGAGCGCGAGATGTCGCCGGCGGTGGCCGAGTCGGCCAGCTGGAGGGAGCTGGGCGCGGGGCTGGTGTAGGCGTGCACAGCCTGGCCCCGGAGGCCTTCGAGGGCGACCCGAAGGCGCTCCTCACCCGCGGCCAGCTGTCGATCAGTGGCCTCGGCGTCGAGGGCCGCCCGCCGTTCGGCCTGGGCAGCCTCGACCGCGCCGTCGGCGGTCTCGGCCACCGAGGCGTCGAGGGCGTCGAGCGCGCTCTGGACGTCCTGATCGGACGCCTTCAGCACGTTGAGGCGGGCGGCGGCGGCGGCCTTCTTGCGGCGCACCTCGGCCTGCTCGCTCCTGGCGTCGGCGCCCGCCGGCAGCGCCGGGGCGATCAGGACCAGGGCTGCGGAGGCCGCAGCCAGCCGAAACCAGAGACCACGCCGCCCTGGGGTTCCAGGGCTCCGACGGCGATCCACTGGAGGATGACCCTACTTCTCGGCCTGGCGCCCGGCGGTGCGCCCCCGCCGATCGGATGGTGGTTCGAGGGTGCCCGGCGAGGGGGCAGGACGGTCCCGTACGGTGTCGTCACCGACCCTGCCCCACCTCTTGAGGAGACCCAATCGTGAAGCGCCTGTCCGTCGTGGCCACCATCCTGTTCGCTCTTGCCCTGCTGTCCGGGTGCGGGGGCAGCGACGAGGCCCAGAACGCCCAGGACGTGACGTTCGTGAAGGACATGATCCCCCACCATGAACAGGCCGTAGTGATGTCGGACCTGGCCCTCAGCCAGGCCGGCAGCCCGGCCGTGAAGGACCTGGCCACCCGGATCAAGGCCGCCCAGGCCCCCGAGATCGCCACCATGAAGGGCTGGCTGACCTCGTGGGGTGAGGACGCCGGAGGCGGGCAAGACATGGGCTCGATGGACATGGGTGGCATGAACGGCATGGCCAGCGAGGAGGATCTCACCGCGATGCGCAACTCCTCCGGCACCGAGTTCGACAAGCTGTACCTGAAGGACATGATCGCCCACCACGAGGGCGCCGTCGAGATGGCCAAGGCCGAGATCGCCAAGGGCAAGTTCCCCGAGGCCAAGACCCTGGCCCAGCAGATCACCTCCAGCCAGGAGAAGGAGATCACCGAGATGCGCCAGCTCATGGCCAGCCTCGCGGCCTGACCATCGGTTGGGATGAGATCATGGCGCCCGTGGACGATCCGCGGTGGCTGACCCCTGATGAGATGCGAGCGTGGCGCGCCCTCCTGGGCGCCCAGCACCGCCTGAGCCGGGTCCTCGACCTCGAGCTGCAGGCAGCCCGAGGCACCAGCCTCCACGACCACGAGGTGCTCATCATCCTCTCTGAGCAGCCGGACGGTGCCTGCCGGATGGCCGACCTGGCCGATCTGGTCGCCCTCTCCCGCTCGGGGCTGACCCGACGGGTCGACCGCATGGCCGAATCCGGGCTCGTCAGCCGCCAGCCCAGCCCTGTGTACGGCCGCGGGGTCCTGGCCCGCATCACCGACGCCGGACGACAGGCGCTGGCGGCGGCGACACCCGTCCACGTCGCCGGGGTGCGCCGCCACTTCGTCGACATCCTCGACCCCGCCCAGCTGGCCATGCTGGCCGAGGCGCTCGAGAAGGTAGGTGTCGCGTGGCCCGGCGCCGGCCTCACCACCGGCGCCAGCAGCTGCGGCCAGGCCGCTGGCGCCTAGGCCGTGCCCGGGTCGGGGCCGGCGGCCACCGGCCTGCCGCTCTCCGCCCAGCCCTCGGTGCCGGCGGAGACGTTCAGGACATCCCAGCCGAGCTGGACCCGCAGGGCCTCGGCGGCGCTGCGGGAGCGGCTGCCTCGGGCGCAGATGACGTAGAGGGGCCGGCCGGCCGGCACCTCGTCGAGCCGCTCGCCCAGCTCCGACAGCGGCACCAGCACGGCGCCAGGAACGTGCCTGCCCAGGTACTCGTCGGGGTTGCGCACGTCGAGCACGGTGGCCCCCGCCAGCCAGGCCTCCTCGAAGGTCTCCAGGTCGACCTCGGGCACCACGGTCGGGTCGTCGCTCATGGCGACAACCTTTCCACGACCCACGCCGCGCCATCCCTGCGGTAGCGGAGACGGTCGTGGAGGCGGCTCGGCCGTCCCTGCCACAGCTCGACGGCGTCGGGGACGATCCGGTACCCACCCCAGTGGGGCGGGCGGGGCACCTCGCCACCGGAGAAGCGGACCTCGGCCGCAGCCATACGGGCCTCGAGCTCGGCCCGGTCGGCCAGCACCTCGCTCTGGGTGCTGGCCCAGGCCCCGATACGGCTGGCCCGGGGCCGGCTGGCGAAGTAGGCGTCTGACTCGTCGTCGCCGATGGGCTCGGCCGTGCCGGTGAGGGTCACCTGGCGGTGCACGTCGTCCCAGCGCAGCAGGGCGGCGCAGCGGGGGTTGGCGGCCAGCTCGCGCCCCTTGCGGCTGCGCCTGTTCGAGAAGAAGACCAGCCCGCCCGGGGAGATGCCCCGCAGCAGGACCGTCCGGCTGGACGGCACCCCCTCAGGCGTGGCGGTGGACACGACCATGGCTCCCGGCTCGGCGACGCCCCGGCTCACGGCCTCCTCCACCCAGGCGGCGACGGCGCCGAGGGGAGATGCGGGCAGGTCGGCCTCGTCGAGCGTGCCCCAGTCGTAGTCGGTGCGGATGCTGGAGAGGTCGGCCACCTCTCGATCATCCATGGGCGGCCCGCTCACGGCAGCAGGCCCAGCTCGGCCGCCCGGGTGAGGGCCCCGAAACGGCTCTGCACGGCCAGCTTCACGTAGATGTGCTGGAGGTGGGTCTTGATCGTGGCGTCGCTGACGTAGAGGGCCCGGGCGATCTGCTTGTTGGAGTGGCCCTGGGACAGCAGGATCAGCACCTCGAGCTCTTTGGCGGTGAGCGGACCGGCCTCACCGGCCGGGGCCGCCTCGCGGGCCGGTTCCCCCCCGTGGTCGAGCCCGAGCTCGGGCCCCACCACCCGCTCGCCCCGCGTGATGCGGACCAGGGCGTCGGCCAGCTCCTCAGAGCCCACCGACGCCAGGAGGAGGGCGTCGACCCCAGCCGCGAACAGGCCGCTGACCTCGGCGCCGGTGGCGGCGTCCGGCGCCACCAGCACCACGATCTTCGGCGGCGCCTGGTCGTGCCGGGCGCTACGGATCGCCGTCGGGCTCAACCCGTCGAGCGGGGAGCCGAAGATGAGGAGGCCTGCGCTCCGCAGGCGAACGAGCAGGAGGCCCTCGCTCACCTTCGCCGCCTCGCCGACGACCTCGATGCCGCTCCTGGCCAGCACGCCGGAGAGGCCCAGGCGCACCAGCGGCCAGCGGTCGACCACGACCGCAGTCACCCCCGCCCCGCCCCGCACGGCCGCGACCCTATCGAAGCTCCTGCCAGCCCCGACCGGGGCTGGACCCGGGGTGACAGGCTGGGGTGTCAACCCCGACCACACCGACCGGGTGGTGCCGCTCCTGGTCCTCGGGACCTGCAGATCATCCGATCGCCCGATAGTGGCGAAACCGCTGAACCAGGAACATGGTGCCCATGACCTCGAACGTTCGGCGCAGCACGGTCCTGGCAGAGCGAAGGGCGGAGGAGGACCTGGTGCGCAGCCACCTCCCCCTCGTGCAGTACGTGGTGGCGGAGGTGGCCAACCGGGTCCCCCGCCACGTCACCCGGTCGGACCTGGTGTCCGCCGGCATGATCGGCCTGGCCCAGGCCGCCCGCTCCTTCGACGCCTCCCGTGGCATCGCCTTTGACCGCTATGCCGGCCAGCGGATCCGTGGCGCCCTCCTCGACGAGCTCCGCAGCCGTGACTGGGCCAGCCGCACCGTCCGGGCCAAGGCCCGCACCGTGACGGCGGCCACCGACCAGCTCACCGCCAGCCTGGGCCGCACCCCCACCGCCCAGGAGGTGGCCGACCGCACGGGCATGGACAAGCGCGCCGTCGACGACCTGAGCGAGGACGTCCACCGGGCCGTGGTGCTGAACTACGACTCGCTGGTGACCTCCGGCGACGGCGAGGGGATCCTGCCCTCCGACACCACCACCCCCGAGTCGACGTTGCTCGAGCGGGAGCGCAAGGCCTACCTGATCGACGCCGTGGCTGCCCTGCCGGAGCGCCTGCGCCGCGTCGTGGTCGGCTACTTCTTCGAGGAGCTGCCGATGCTGGCGCTGGCCGACGAGCTCGGGGTGTCCGAGAGCCGGATCAGCCAGATGCGGGCCGAGGCCCTGGCCCTCATAAAGGACGGCATGAACAGCCAGCTGGAGCCCGACCTGGTGGTAGAGCAGCGCCCGGAGGGGCGGGTGGCCAAGCGCAAGGAGGCCTACTACGCCACCATCTCGGGGCGGTCGGACTTCCGCAGCCGTCTGAACGTCGGCGACAGCGCCCGGGGCGAGCTGCTGTCCCTCGGGGCCCGCAGGAGCGCCTGAGCCCGCTCAGGCGGCCTTGGCGTCGAGCACCTCGACCACGAACCACAGCGTCTCGCCGGGAGCGATGTCGGGGCCGCTGCCCTGGTCGTCGTACGCCAGCTCGGGTGGGATCCCGAGGAGGCGCTGGCCCCCGACCTTCATGCCCGGGAGGCCCTGCTGCCAGCCCTGTATCACCCCGCTGAGGGGGAAGCTGACCGGCTGGCCGGTCTCATAGGACGAGTCGAAGATCTTCCCGGTCGAGCACGCAACCCCGATGTAGTTGACCGACAGCGTCTGGTCGACGCTGACCACCGCCCCGGTGCCGGGCTTGAGGTCCTCGGCCACCAGCTTGGTCGGAGGCGGGCCCACCTTCACGGGCACCGCCGGCGCTCCGGCCGGCAGCTCGCCCACCACCGGCACGCACGGCTTGCCCGCCACCGAGGGCGGCCCGGCCTCCTCCTCGGGCGGCAGGTCGGTTGTGGAGGGCCCGGCGGCCAGGTCGGTGGACGAGTCGCCTCCCCGGACGAGGAGGGCGCCGAGGATGCCCACCGCGGCGAGGACGGCCACGATGCCGCCGACCTTTAGGCGCTGCTGGCGGAGGTGGCGGCGCCGGGCGATCTCGGCCGCCCGGGCGACCCGGGCCGCCTGCTTCTTCCTCAGCTGCTGGCGGTTGGGCTTCTTGGCGGGCATCGTTGTCGGAACCTACCAATGTCCCCCACCGACAGGATGTCGCTGTGACCCTGCTCAACGAGGCCTCCCGGGCCGCCCTCACCGCCGGCCACCTGGCCCACCTCGTCACCGCCCACCTCTCCGCCACCAAGAAGGTCCGCAACGTGGCCCGCGACCCCCGGGTGGCCATCTCCCTGGAGACCGGTGGCCGCAACGAGATGGGCCTCGACCACTACCTGGTGGTGCACGGCACGGCCCGGACCCAGACGGGCGGGGCGCCCGAGCTGCTGCAGCGCCTGGCCGAGGTCTACCTCGGGCCCGGCGTCGCCTTCCCGCCGATGCCCGACCCCCCGCCCGGCTTCGTGCTGCGCACCACCCCCACCCGCGTCCTGGGCATCGGCCCGTGGGGGTGAAGGACCGGCGTCGGGCGTCGTCGGGCTCGCCGTGGGAGCCCGTGCTCGGGTTCAGCCGGGCGATCCGGGTCGGCGACCGGGTGCTGGTGGCCGGGACGGGCCCGGTGTGGCCCGACGGCTCGTGCGACCCGGACCCGCAGGTGCAGGCCGAGCGCTGCCTCGAGATCATCGCCACCGCCCTGGCCGACCTCGGCGCCGGACTGGGTGACGTGGTGCGGACCCGGCTGCTCCTGAGCGACGCAGCCCACGCCCCCGCCGCCGGCCGGGCCCACGCCGCCGCCTTCGGGACCGCTCCCCCGGCGGCCACCTGTGTGATCGTCGGCCTCCTCGACCCCCGCTGGAAGCTGGAGATCGAGGTGGAGGCGGTGGTCGACGACTGAGCGGTCGACGACCTGGAGCGGCCATCGACGCTCGTCGCGGGGTCGACGCCTACGACTCCAGCCGGCTCGGCGCCACCAGGAGGCCGGCCGCCAGGGCGGCGGTGCGCAGTCGCAGGTCCCAGGCCACCAGGATCGGCCCGGCCTGGACCATCGTCAGGACGCTGGCCAGGTGAACGGCGTCCGCCCCGCCCAGGATGTGCGTCCCGGCCAGAGATGCGGCTGAGGTCGCGATCCCGTCCGTGAGCTCGATCGCCCTGGTGGCCGACCAGAACTCCTCCCAGTCGCGCCGCGCCTGCCGCTCCCCGGCCGGGTCGAGGCGTCCGGCCCGACCTGCGGCGGCCAGAGCGCAGCTCACCTCGGGGACGGCCAGACGGCTCGCCGCGACGAGGTCAGCCTGATCCCACAGGCGGGCGGCGATCTCACTGCCTTCCTCATCGACGAGGAGCTTCACGAATACGCTGCTGTCGAAGCAGACAATGGCCAAGTCAGCGGCGCAGCTCGGCGATCAGGTCCGACACCGAACCCGACGAAGGTGCTCGGGGACGGCCGGTGGCCCGGGGGCGGTGCGCCGTCGCCGGCCGGGCGAGCACCCCGTCGCGCTCCAGCTGCTCGATGACGCCTGCGGCTTCCACGCCGACGAGCCGGGCCACCGGGATTCCCCGTTCGGTGACGACCACGTCGTCGCCCGCCCTGGCCCGGTCCAGCCAGGCCCGCAGGCTCGAACGAAGCTCGCTTACGGCGACATCCATGCGACGCAGTGTACATCGATGATCAATGCATTCGTACGCTGGCGCTTCGCTACCGAAGGGGGTCCGGGAGCGGTTCGGCGTGGACCAGCGCCAGGCGCTGGGTGGCCCGGGTGAGGGCCACGAACAGGCTCCGCAGCCCCTGCGCCGCCTCGCGGACCAGCTGGGCCGGCTCGACCACGACCACGGCGTCGAACTCGAGGCCCTTCACCGCCTCGACCGGCAGGACGGTGATGCCCGAGCCGAGGTCGCTTCGCACCGATGCCACCTCGTGGGCGATCCCGGCGGCGGTCAGCCCGGCGCTGGTGGCGCCCACCAGGGAGCGGGGCACGACCACCGCCACGCTGCCGCCGTCGACGGCGATCTGCTCACCGGCAACGGTGCGGGCCACGAGGTCCTCCAGCCGCTCCCCCGGGCCGACCGGCACCCGGAGGGGCTCGGCGTCGCCCGTGCGCACCGACTCGGGCACGGTGAGCCACGGGGCGGCCAGGGCCAGCACCCGACCGGCCAGCTCCATGATCTCGGCCGGGGTCCGGTAGTTCACCGACAGCTCCACCTGCTGGGAGCCGTCGTCGCCGTTGCCGCGGCCCCTGCGCCGGGGAAGGTGGGCCAGCTGATCGTCCCAGCGGCGGGGCGCGAAGGCGCCGGTGGCCTGGGCGATGTCGCCGACGATCGTCATCGAGCCCGAGAGCGAGCGCCGGCTGAGCATCCGCAGCTGCATGGGCGACAGGTCCTGGGCCTCGTCGACCACGATGTGCCCGAAGGTCCGCAGGTCTCCCTCCTCGCCCGTGCCGACCGGGCGGGGCCGGGACGTGGGCCCGAGCAGGGACCGGGCTTCGTCGAGGAGGGGCAGGTCGGAGTCGGTCCAGGCCACCTCGGCGGGCGATGCCGACCGGGGGCGCACCAGCAGCGCCCGCTCGTCGGGCTGCAGCCAGCGGGCCGCGGCCAGCTCGACCAGTGGGGCGGCGCCCATCAGGTCGTGCAGCAGCTCCTCGGCGGACAGGACCGGCCACATCCGGTCGAGGGCCTCGGCCAAGGGGGGGAGGCGGCGCAGCTCGCGAGCCAGCTCGGCCAGGTCCCGACGGGGCGGCTCGCCGCCGTCGCCGCTCGGCAGCAGGCCGGCCTGGCGGGCCCGCTCCTGGGCGGCGTCAAGCTTGCCGCCGAGGACCCGGGCCAGGCCCTGCTCGACCACCTTGCGGCGGGCGTTGTGGGAGCCGGCCCGCCGCTTGGCCTGGCCCACCACCTCGGCCGAGTCACTCACCGAGAAGGTGAGCAGGTAGCTGCCGTAGGGCACCCGCACGTCGTGCCGCAGCGCTCGCTGGCGGTCGGCGACGGCCTTGGCCAGCACCCGGGCCATGCGGGCCTCACCCTTGACCCGGGCCGCGGCCACCGGCTCCTCGTGCACGGCCGAGACCCCGTGGACCAGGCCGCCGATGGTGGACAGCTCGACGCCGCTCTCCCCCAGGCTGGGCAGCACGTGCTCGATGTAGCGCAGGAACAGGGGGTTGGGACCGACGACGAGGACGCCCTGGCGCTCCAGAGGGAAGCGGTGGGTGTAGAGCAGGTAGGCGGCCCGGTGGAGGGCCACGGCCGTCTTGCCCGTGCCCGGCCCGCCCTGCACCACCAGCACGCCGGCCAGGGGCGCCCGGATCACCTCGTCCTGCTCGCGCTGGACGGTGGCCACGATGTCGCGCATCCGCCCGGTGCGGCTGCGGTCGAGGGCCCGGAGCAGCACGGTGGACCCGCCGATGCCGAGGCCGCCGTCGGGGCCGTCGCCGCCGAACAGCTCGTCCTCGAGGTCGGTGACCTCGCGCCCCCGGGTCAGGAAGTGGCGACGGCGGGCCAGGCCCATCGGGTGCCGGCCCGTGGCCCGGTAGAACGGCTCGGCCACCGGCGCCCGCCAGTCGACGACCAGCGGCTCCTGGTCGTCGTCCGAGACGGCCAGGCGACCGATGTGGAAGGCCTCGCCCGCGGCGTCGCCGTCGGCCCCGCGGTCCCCCATGGTGTCGATGCGCCCGAAGACGAGCGGCTCGTCGCCGATCTCGAGGTGGCCGAGGCGGGCCAGGCTGGTGCGCACCGAGACGTCGCGCTCGGTGATCGACTGCGGCGTGCCACGGCCCCGCTGGGCAAAGGCGTCGCCCAGCATCGACTGCGCCGCGTCACGCATGGCCTGGAGGCGGGCGTACGCGTGCTCGACGTAGGCCTGCTCAGTTGCTCGCTCCGGGTGCGGCACGCTGCCTGGGTACCCCTTCCCTGCCCTAGCGGCCGGACATCTTCGCATCCCGGCCC
>JBBPYZ010000046.1:0-3951 GCA_038199465.1 Acidimicrobiales bacterium
CACGCTCAGGCCCAGCTCGATCCGGTCCCGCACGTCGAGGCCGCCCCCCCGGCGGGCCTCCTGCACCAGGCGCACCACGTCGCGGGCCACGCCCTCAGCCTCCAGCTCAGGGGTGACGGCCACGTCGAGCACGACGATGACGTCCTCGCCGGGGAGGGCCCGGCTGGTGGCCTGGTCCTGGGGCAGCAGGCGCAGCTCGAACTCGCCGGGCAGCAGGGCCACGCCGTCGACCGAGACGTCGTCACCGTCGCGGGTCCACCGGTGCGCCTTGGCCGCCCGGATCACCTGCTGCACCTGCTGGCCGAGGCGGGGCCCGGCCACCCGCGGGTTCACGATCAGGACCAGCTCGCCGGCGGCGTCGACGGTGCCGGTGAGGTGGACCTCTCGCACATTCAGCTCGTCGGCGATCAGCCCGGTGAAGGGCGCCAGGGCCGGGGCCCCGGCGCCGGCGACGGTGACGGCCGGAAGGGGAAGGCGGGTGCGGAGCACGGGATCTTGGCTCTTGCGCACGGCGTGGCCGGCGGAGCAGACCTCCCGGGCCCGGTCCATGGCGGCCACGAGGTCCGGGTCGGCGGGCAGCTCCCCGGCGGCCGGCCAGCCCTGCAGGTGCAGCGAGCCGGACGTGGGGGACAGCGCGCTCCAGAGGTGGTCGGCGGTGAGGGGCAGGAGGGGGGCGGCGACCCGAAGGAGGGTGTGCAGCACGGTGAACAGCGTCTCGACCGCCGCGGTGTCCCCGGCCCAGAGCCGGTCGCGGCTGCGGCGCACGTACCAGTTGTTGAGGGCGTCGAGGAAGCGCGACACCGCCCGGCACGCCCCTCCGAGGTCATGGGCCTCGAAGGCGGCGGTGGCCTCGGCCACCAGCTCGGCTGCCTTGGCCAGGGCGTAGCGGTCGAGGACGTCCTCGGCGCCGCCGACCAGGCGGGGCTGGTGCTCGGCGTAGAGGGTGAGGGTGCGGCAGGTATGCCACAGCGGAAGCACCGCCTCCCGTAGCGCCGCCTCCATGGCCGCCTCGCTGGCCACCAGGTTGCCGCCCCGCAGGATCGACGACGACAGCAGCGACCAGCGGACGGCGTCGGAGCCGACGCGCTCGAAGGCCTCAAGAGGGTCCGGGTAGTTGCGCAGCCGCTTGGACAGCTTGCGCCGGTCGGAGCCGAGCACGACGCCGTGGGCCACGCAGGAACGGAACGGCGGGCTGTCGAACAGCGCCACCGCCAAGACGTGCAGGGTGTAGAACCAGCCCCGGGTCTGGCCGACGTACTCGACGATGAAGTCGGCCGGGAAGCTGTCCTCGAACCACTCCTTGTTCTCGAACGGGTAGTGAACCTGGGCAAAGGGCATCGAGCCCGACTCGAACCAGCAGTCGAGGACATCGCCCACACGCCGCATCGTCGACTGGCCGCTGGGGTCGTCGGGGTTCGGCCGGGTCAGCAGGTCGACGGCCGGCCGGTGCAGGTCGACGGGCCGCACCCCGAAGTCCGCCTCCAACTCGTCGAGACTGCCGTACACGTCGGTCCTCGGGTGGGCCGGATCGTCGCTCCTCCACACCGGGATGGGCGCCCCCCAGAAGCGGTTGCGGCTGATCGACCAGTCGCGGGCCCCCTCGAGCCACGACCCGAAGGCGCCGTCGCGCACGTTCTCGGGCACCCAGGTTATCTCCCGGTTCAGCTCGAGCATGCGCTGCTTGATCTCGGTGACGGCCACGAACCACGACGACATGGCCCGGTAGATCAGCGGGGTATCGGTGCGCCAGCAGTGGGGGTAGCTGTGCACGTAGGAGTCCTCGCGCACCACCAGGCCCCGCTCGGCCAGGGCCCGGATGATCGGCCGATTGGCGTCGAACACCTGGAGGCCGGCGAAGTCGACGACCTCGGAGGTGAAGCAGCCGGTGTCGTCGACGGGCACCACCACACCGATCCCGTTGGCGTCGCTCACCGCCTTGTCGTCCTCGCCGAAGCCGGGGGCGACGTGCACGATGCCGGTGCCGTCGCCGTCGGTGACGAAGTCGCCGGCGAGGATGCGGAAGGCGCCCCGAGCCTCGGCGAAGAACGGGAACAGCGGCTCGTAGGCCAGCCCGACCAGCTCGGCGCCGGCCAGCGTGCGCACCACGGTGCCCCCGAGCTCGGCCGCGTAGGCGGCGACCCGTGAGGCGGCCACCACGGCCCGGCCGCCGGCGTGGTCGACCACGGCGTAGTCGATGCCGGGGCCGACGGCCAGGGCCAGGTTCGAGGGCAGGGTCCAGGGCGTGGTCGTCCAGGCCAGGACGTCGGTGGGCACGCCGTCGAGGCCGTCCGCCAGCCGGAAGCGCACGGTGATGGCCGGGTCCTGGCGATCGCGGTAGGCGTCGTCCATCTTGGTCTCGAAGTTGGACAGCGGGGTCTCGCACTCCCAGCAGTAGGGGAGCACCCTGTACCCCTCGTACAGCAGCCCCTTGTCGTGGAGCGCCTTGAAGGCCCACAGGACGCTCTCCATGTACGAGAGGTCCATGGTCCGGTAGTCGTCCTCGAAGTCGACCCACCGGGCCTGGCGGGTGACGTAGCGCTCCCACTCCTCGGTGTAGCGCTGCACCGAGCTGCGGCAGTGGTCGTTGAACCGGTCGACCCCGAACGCCTGGATGGCGGCCCGGCCGGTCAGCTGCAGCTCGCGCTCGGCCTCCATCTCGGCGGGCAGGCCGTGGCAGTCCCAGCCGAAGCGGCGGGCCACCCGCCGCCCTCGCATCGTCTGGTAGCGGGGCACGGCGTCCTTCACGTAGCCGGTCAGGAGGTGGCCGTAGTGGGGGAGGCCGTTCGCGAAGGGGGGACCGTCGTAGAAGACGAACTCCGGCGCCCCCTCCCGCTGGGCCAACGAGGCGGCGAAGGTCTTCTCCTCGGCCCACCGCTCGAGCACGGCCCGCTCCACCGCCGGCAGGTCCGGGCTCGGGTCGAGCTCGGGGAACGGCCTTGGCCGCCCGTCCGGGCCTGGTGTCGGGGGGGCATCCGGGGCCATGGCCGGCCGAGCCTACGGGCCGCGCCCCGAGCGTCCCGCCGGGTTCGGAGGACAGCTTCGCCACGTGGTACCTTCCGGCGCCCCCCGACAGGAGCCTGCAATGCCCACTGCCAAGAAGGCCCCCAGCCTGGCGAAGGCGAAGATCCAGCCTGCCACCGCCCAGCTGAGCCAGGACGTCTCGATCGACGCGCCCCACCACCTGGTCCCGAAGGACAAGTGGCTGAAGCAGCAGCAGCAGCTGCTCTACACGGCGCGCTCCGAGCGGCTCCAGGACGCCAAGGCGCTCAAGGCCGAGGCCGACCAGATGGCTCTCGACGCCGAGCCCGGCGACACCCAGTTCGACGACGAGTCCGGCGAGGGCTCGACCGCGGCGGTCGACCGCGAGCGCGACCTGGCCCTTTCGGCCCAGGCCTGGGCCGAGGTGGTCGAGATCGACGTGGCCCTCGACAAGATCGACGAGGGCGGCTACGGCACCTGCGACACCTGCGCCAAGCCGATCCCGAAGGCCCGTCTCGAGGTCATACCCTGGGCCGCACTGTGCGTGACCTGCAAGAGCGGGGGCCTGTCCGCACGGCGGTGACGGCGGAGGCCGGCCGCCTGTCGTGGGCCCTGGCCCTGGCCGTCGCCGTCGTGGCCATCGCCGTCGATCAGATCTCCAAGACCTGGGCCCTCGAACGGCTGGCCGGCCGCGACCCCATCCACGTCGTCGGCAGCCTGCAGCTGGCCCTGTCGTTCAATTCCGGCGTCGCCTTCAGCCTGGGCCGGGGCTCGGGGCTGGCCGTGGTGCCCATCGCCCTCGCGGTGGTGCTGGTCGTGGTCTTCGTGGCCCGTTCCCTCGCCGGGCGCCTGGCGGCGGCGGCTGTCGGCCTGGTCGTCGGTGGCGCCGTCGGCAACCTCGTCGACCGCCTCCTGCGCAGCCCCGACGGCGCCGTCGTCGACTTCATCGACCTGCAGTGGTGGCCGGTGTTC
>JBBPYZ010000047.1:0-3583 GCA_038199465.1 Acidimicrobiales bacterium
CATGACCGGCGAGGGCATCGGCCAGGCCCTCGAGTCCGGGGTGCTGGCCGCCGAGGCCCTCCTGGCCGCCGGCGCCCTGCAGCCGTGGCTGGCCCAGCGTCGCTACGAGGCGTCGGTACGTCACACCCTGGCCCTCGACAACCGGGTGGCCGGGCTCCTCTCCACCCACGGCGTGGCCCACCGCAAGGGCATCCGCATCGCCGTGGCCCTGGCCGACACCAACGACTGGACCAGGCGCACCTTCGGCCGCTGGCTGTTCGAGGACGAGCCCCGAGGGGCGCTGCTCACCCCCCGCCGCTGGCACCGCCGCTTCCTGCGCCGGCCCGGCGCCTACGCCTGATCCCCACCTGAACGCCCGACCACCCGGCGTCGGGCGGCGTCCGGACGTGGGAGTACGTTCGCCCGCCATGGCAGACCTCGGGTTCGACGGGCGTGTGGCGATCATCACCGGGGCCGGCGGGGGGCTGGGCTGGGAGCACGCCAAGCTGCTGGCCAGCCGCGGCGCCCTGGTCGTCATCAACGATCTCGGGGCCAGCCTCGACGGCAGCGGCGCATCGCCCGTGGCTGAGCAGCGGGCGGCCGAGATCCGCGACCTGGGTGGCGAGGCGGTGGGCAACATCGACTCGGTGTCCACCGTCGAGGGGGGCCGGGCCATCGTCCAGACGGCGATCGACGCCTACGGCAAGGTCGACATCGTGGTCAACAACGCCGGCATCCTGCGGGACAAGAGCTTCCACAACATGGAGCCGGCCATGGTCGACACCGTCATCGACGTCCACCTGCGGGGCGCCTTCCACGTCACCCAGCCGGCGTGGCTCCACATGCGCGAGCAGTCCTACGGCCGCATCGTGAACACCTCCTCGAACTCGGGGATCCTCGGCAACTTCGGCCAGGCCAACTACGGGGCGGCGAAGATGGGCCTGGTCGGCTTCACCCGGGTTCTGGCGGCCGAGGGAGCCAAGCGCAACATCAAGGTCAATGCCCTGGCCCCCCTGGCCCGCACCCGCATGACCGAGGACATCCTCGGCCCCTTCGCCGAGAAGCTGGACCCGTCCCAAGTCTCACCGGTGATGGCCTGGTTGGCTCACGAGGACTGCCCGGTGAGCGGCGAGGTGTTCTCGGCTGCCGGCGGCCGGGTGGCCCGCTTCTTCATCGGCATGACCGAGGGCTGGACCCACCCCGGCCAGCTCACCCCCGAGGAGGTCCGCGACCACTTCGAGGAGATCCGCGACCCCGAGGGCGCCACCATCCCCGCCGGTCCGGGCGACGAGCTGAACGCACTGTTGAAGGCGCTCAGCTAGTAGGTACCATGATCGTGTGACGAAAGCCCGTCTGTCCGCCACCGTTGAGGCCGAGCTGCTCGTCGCCGGACGGGCGGCGGTGGCGGAGGGCCGAGCGAAGAACCTGAGCACCTGGGTGAGCACCGCCCTGCGGCGCCAGTCCGATCATGACCGGCGGGCGAAGGCTCTCGACGCGTTCTTCGAGGCGTACGAGGCCGAGCACGGGGTGATCACCGCAGAGGAGATGCAAGCGGCAACCGAGGAGGCCCAAGCTCGGGCTGTCGTGGTTCGTCCTGAAGACTCGACCTCACGTGACGGCAGGCGCCGCCGACGAGGGGTGGCATGACCGTCGTCCTCGATGCGGGGGCGCTCCTCGCCATCGAGCGAGGGGACAGAAGGCTGCTCGCCATCGTCAACCGGGAGCGACTGGCGGGCCGACTGCCCCTCACCCATGGCGGGGTTATCGGCCAGGTCTGGCGCGGCGGAGACGGGCGCCAGGCCAACCTCGCTCGGGTGCTCCCGGGCATCGAGGTCTCTGCCCTGGACGACGAACTGGGCCGACAGGCCGGCGTCCTCCTCGGCCGGGCAGATCGAGCCGACGTCATCGACGCCGCCGTCGTGCTGCTGGCCAGGGACGGCGACGAGATCTACACCTCGGACCCGGGTGATCGCCGTGATCTCGCCGTGGCCGCCAGAAGGCGGGTGGACCTGATCCCGGTCTGACCGTCGGTGATCAGGCTCAGGGTCTGAGGGTGCGACCGCGGGCGTGGCGGAGGGCCCATAGGACCAGGGGGATCTGGAGGGGCAGCCGGAGCCAGGCGACGGCGGCCGAGTCGAGGGGGGCGGGGGCGCCCCGGGTGCCGCCGTCCAGGGCGGCCTTGATGTTGCCGGGGAAGACGGCGACGAGGAGGATCGCCGCCCACCAGCCTCCGAAGCGGCGGGTGCGCGGGTGGGCCAGCAGGGCGGCGGCGGCCAGCTCGCCGGCTCCGGACAGGTAGGTCCAGGTTCGGGCGTTCCCGAGCGCCGATGGGATCATCTCGTCGAAGGTTCGGGGGTGGACGAAGTGCAGGGTCCCGACGCCGGCGAGCATGCCGCACAGGAGCACCAGACTGGGGCGCTCAGGGAGGACGGCCACCGCGGAAGGCTAGAGGGGCGTGGACCCGGTACCGGCAGGCCCCGCGGGCTCCGCTAGAACGGCGGCCGTGGGCGACTGCTTCGAGGTGCCGTTCACCGCTGCGCCCGCGCCATCAGCCGGGCCCCGACGTCGGGCGGTCCGGTGAGACGCGGCACGGCGGCGGTCGCCTTCGTGCTCTCGGCCGGCGCCGCCAGCCTGGTGGTCAGGCGGCTTGACTCCGTCCGCCGACGGCGGGCGGCGACGTCGATGCCGGGAGGCGGCGCACCCGCGCTGGCGCCGGCGGCGCCCGTGGTCACCTCCCGCACCGCTCGCAACGTGGCCACGGCCCGGCTGGCCTCCACCATCGGGGCCGATGTGGCCGTCACCCGGGCCCGCAAGGCCTTCGCCGGCGCCCAGCGCCGCACCGAGCTGGACGACGCCCTCTCGCTGCGCACGGCGGCCCAGGTCGTCGAGAGCCTGGGCGGCATGAAGGGCGCCCTGATGAAGATCGGCCAGATGGCCAGCTACCTCGACGACGGCTTGCCCGAGCCGATCCGCGACGCCCTGGCCTCGCTGCAGGCGGGGGCGCCGCCGATGACCGGGGAGCTGGCGGCCGGCTGCATCGAGCGGGAGCTGGGCGGCCGCCCCGAGGACCTCTTCCTCGAGTGGGACCCCGTGCCGCTGGCCGCCGCCTCGATCGGCCAGGTGCACCGGGCGCTGTGCGTCGACCCCGCCGACGGCCTGGAGAAGGCGGTGGCGGTGAAGGTGCAGTACCCCGGCGTCGACGAGGCCATCACCGCCGACCTGGCCAACGCCGACATGCTGGGCAACGTCCTGGGCCTGCTGTTCCGGGGCCTGGACCCCGAGCCGCTGGTCGAGGAGATCCGTGACCGGGTGGTCGAGGAGCTCGACTACCTGCTCGAAGCCGAGAACCAGCGCCTGTTCGCCGACCTCTACCGGGGTCATCCGTTCATCAGCGTGCCCCGGGTCATCGACGCCTTTTCCAGCCGTCGGGTGCTGACCACCGAGCTGGCCAGCGGCGCCCGCTTCGACGAGCTGCTGACCTGGTCGCAGGAGGAGAAGGACCTGGCCGCCGAGACCATCTACCGCTTCGTGTTCCGCAGCCTGTACCGCTTCCACGCCTTCAACGGCGACCCGCACCCGGGCAACTACCTGTTCGAGCCCGGGG
>JBBPYZ010000048.1:0-5600 GCA_038199465.1 Acidimicrobiales bacterium
AGACCGCCGAGGACCGGTTCAAGGACGTCTCGGCGGCCTACGACGTCCTGGGCGACCCGGCCAAGCGCAAGGAGTACGACGAGGCTCGGCGGCTCGGCGGCGGCGTGGGCAGCGGCTTCGGCCGGGGCGGCGGCGGTGGCGGGGGCTTCAGCGCCCCCGGTGGCGTCCGCTTCGACTACACCGACCTGTCCGACCTGCTGGGCGGCGCCTTTGGCCGGCGCAAGCCCACAGGCGGGCCGAAGAAGGGCGCCGACCTCGAGGCCGAGCTGCACCTGTCGTTCGCCGAGTCGGTGAGCGGGTTGGAGACCTCGGTCAACCTCACCTCGGACGTGGCCTGTCCGATGTGCAGCGGTTCCGGGGCCGCCCCCGGCACCAGCCCCGTCATCTGCGGCGCCTGCGGCAGCCGGGGCGTGATCGACGACAACCAGGGCATGTTCGGCTTCAGCCGGCCCTGCCCGGCCTGCCGGGGCACGGGCATGCGGGTCGAGACACCGTGCCCCACCTGCGCCGGCAGCGGGGTGACCCGCAAGCCCCGCCGCATCAAGGTGCGGATCCCGGCCGGGGTTCAGGACGGCCAGCGCATCGTGTTCAAGCAGCGGGGCGACGCCGGCCGCGACGGCGGCCCCCCCGGCGACCTGTACGTGCGGGTCGAGGTGGCCCCCGACAGCCGGTTCGGCCGCCGCGGCGACGACCTCACCGTCACCGTCGGTGTCTCGTTCCCCGACGCCGCCCTGGGTGCCACCGTCACCGCGCCCACCATGGACGGCTCGGTCACCTTGCGTCTGCCCCCCGGCACCCGCACGGGCCGAACGTTCCGGGTGCGGGGCAAGGGGGTGAAGGGCGGCGACCTGCTGGTCACCGTCGAGGTCACCGTGCCCAAGGCGCTCACCGACGAGCAGCGCCACCTCGTCGAGCAGCTGCGCGACGCGCTGGAGGCGTGATGCCCATGGACCGCAGGACCCGTGCCCTCTACGTCATCTCGGTGGCCGCCGAGCTGGCCGGCGTCCACCCCCAGACCCTGCGCATCTACGAGCGGAAGGGCCTGGTCGACCCGGCCCGCACCCAGGGTGGCAGCCGGCGCTACTCCGACATCGACATCGACCGCCTGCGCCGCATCCAGGAGCTGACCTCGGCCGGCCTCAACCTCGAGGGGGTGCGGCGGGTGATCGCCCTGGAAGACGAGGTCCGCCAGCTGCGGGCCGAGGTGGTGAGCCTGCGGCGCGACCTGGCCGACGCCGTCGAGCGCACCCACCGCCAGTACCGCCGCGACCTGGTCCCCCTGCGCCAGAGCCCCGAGATCTGGCGGCACTGACACCCCGAGGCGGGCGGGCCTCTAAAGCTTGGTGACGCCGGACGCCAGCAGCACCAGGCCGACAGTCATCAGGGCGGCGGCGCCGACGACGGGCAGGGTCCGCACGATGACGCCGGCGTGCTTGCGGCGCTCGAGCACCCGCCGCCCGAGGACCAGGGCGACCCCAACGGCGCTGAGGGTGGCGGCGAGGCCGACCGAAAAGGCGAGCACCAGCGACAGGCTGAGGACCACCCGGCCGGCGGCGAAGCCGGCTACCACGACCAGCACCGCTGAGGGGGAGGGCAGCAGGCCGCCCGAGGTGGCGAGCAGCACCAGGCCCCGGCGCGACAGCGGCTTGGTGCCCTCGGGCAGCTCGTGGGTGTGGCCGCCGGGTCCGTGGTGGTGGCCGTGGTCGTCCTCGTGGGCGTGTTCCTCGTGGGCGTGTTCCTCGTGGGCGTGGCCTTCGCCGTGGGCGTGGCCTTCGGCGGGGGCGTGAGCTCCGGCGTCGTGGCGGTGGCCGCCCCCGGCGTCGTGGTGACGCTTGGAGGCGCGGAGGGAGCGCAGGCGGCGGCGCAGCAGGAAGGCGCCGAACCCGAGGACGATCAGGCCTGAGACGACGGTCAGCAGTGGGTAGATCCGCTCGATGGCGCCGTAGCGGTTGAGCTGCAGCAGGGCCAGACCGAGCACCAGGACGCTGCCCGTGTGCATCAGGGAGACGATCAGCCCGAGCAGCACTGCGTCCGCCGTCCGTCCGCTGGTCCCGACGAGGTAGGCGGCCATGACCGTCTTGCCGTGTCCGGGCCCGATGGCGTGGAACGAGCCGAAGACGAAGGCGAGGGCCAGCATGCCGAACAGGACCAGCGGCGTGAGGCCCTGGCGCTCGACCAGGCGGGTCAGCTCGCCGCCGGCCCGGGAGGCGGCCTGGATCGGCGGGGTGAGGGCCAGGGCGTCGACGGGGCGGGAGCCGGCGTCGAAGCTGAAGGTGGCCGAGCGCCGGTCGAGCGGGGCCTGCAGCAGCGAGGCGGGGTAGCGCCGCAGCTCATCCGAGGCGTCCGCCGCCGGGGCGGTGCTCTCGAGGAGCCGGGCGTCGCCCCGGGCCACGACCACCACCTCTCGCCATCCGATGCGGTTCGGCTCGTTGGTGTCCTCGAAGGTGGCCTGGTGGGGTTCCGGGCCGGCGGGGAGGGCGGCCGAGAAGACCACGGCCAGCCGCTGGGTGTCGAGGCCGCCCTGGCCGGGGAGCAGGTCGAGGCGGCCGGGCTGGGGCGAAAGGTCAAGGGCGGCCCCGTCCACCGTGAGCCGCAGCCCGTCGCGGATCCGGGCCACCTGGTCGTCCACGAACCGGTCGCGGTCGTTGGCCACCGCGTCGCGGTTCTCAAAGGCCCGCAGCTCGGCCTCGTCGAGCACGTAGTACACCCGCAGCACCCCGGCCGAGACCTCGACCCGGGCGTAGCGGTTCGTCGTGAAGTTCCCGAGGGGGTGGGCCTCCGCCGGGCGGGCCCCACCGAGAAGCACCACGAGGACCACCAGGGCGAGGACGGCCCAGCCGATCCAGCGCCGCCGGCCGGTCCCGCTACCGTGCACCCGTGTCCACCGCTCTCAGGTTCGTCGCGTCGGCGCGCATAAGCGCAGTCGCCGCTGTCCTCCTCCTCGCCGGGTGCTCCGGTGGCGACGACGCCGCCCCGCCGCAGACCGGTACGAGCACCACGGTCACCGTCACCGCCACCGCTCTGCCCGACCCCCAGCCGACCCCCAGGCCCCGCCTGTCCGACGCCGTCCGGGACTTCCTGGCCGCCGAGCAGCGGATGGACCGTGACGCCTCGTTCCTGCTGCTCTCCCGGCAGTCACGGGCGGAGTACGCCGACGTGAGCGACTGGGTCCGCCGCCGCCAGGAGTTGCCGACGGTCACCGGCTTCCGCATCGAGGGGGGCGGCGGCGGCGGCGAGGGCGGCGGCGCGGACGACACGGTGGTGGCCGTGGTCGAGCACGAGCCGGGGCTCGACCCGTTCATTGGCCTCAGCCCGGCTCGTGAGAAGCAGACCTTCACCGGCCGCCAGGAGGCGGGGGGCTTCCTGGTGGACGGCGACCCGGGCACCGAGCCGATCCTGCCCCCCGACGAGAAGGCCGTCGGGGCCACCGCGGCCTGGGTGGCGGCGGTGCAGGCCTGCGACCGGGCGAAGGCCGGTGGGCTGCAGGCCGTGCCCGACCTCTTCGGGTCAGCCCCGGGGGCGGTGGGCCTGTGCGGCAAGGCGGGACCGGTCACCACAGGTGCGGTCGGCCGCCTGGCTCCGGGCATCGCTTCCACCGACATCGTGGCGCAGTACAGCACGGATGCGCTGGGGTGGGCTCGCGTGGTCCGTCTCACCTCGCCCTCGGCCTTCGGTGTGGTGCTCGCCCCGATCGGCGACGACTGGAAGGTCCTCGGCCTCACCGACTAGCGGGTGAACTTTTCGGGACATCCGCCAAAAAAGGTTCATCCGCTCGCGGCAACGGGCACGAACCAGGGGGTCGTGATGTGTGCCAGACCTCTCCGGTCGGTTGCGTCAGACGCACAGATGCACGGAAATGCAGTGACCGAGACCGACCGAACCTTCGAAAGAGGAGTAGCCGTGGTGAGCAAGAAGACAGGGTTGTTGCTGGCGGGAACGCTGGCAGCGACGACGTTCGTCGGCGTGGGCGCCAACAACGCCCAGGCCTCCAGCCACCGTGAGGCGCCGGCCATCAGCCTGGACCCCACGGCCGACAACACCGACGTGTACGCCTTCCGCGACACGACCAACCCGGCGATGCTGAACATCGTCGCCAACTACATCGGCCTCGAGGACCCGAACGGCGGTCCCATCTTCGGCCGCTTCGGCGAGGACGTCCAGTACTCGATCCACGTCGACAACAATGGCGACGTGGCCGACGACATCGTCTACTCCTTCCGGTTCCGCACCAAGATCTCCAACCCGAACACCTTCCTGTACAACACCGGGCAGCTCACCAGCCCGACCGACCCGGACCTCAGCTTGCGCCAGACCTACTCGGTCGTGAAGGTCACCCCGAACAGCAAGGAGGTCTTGGCCGACAACGCCATCGTGCCGCCCGTGAACGTGGGCATCCGCTCGGTGCCCTTCGGCACCTACGAGGACAACATCGCCCAGCCGACCGTGACCCCGCTGGGCGGCGGTGGCAAGGTCTTCGCCGGCAGCCGCAAGGACCCGTTCTTCGCCGACACCGGATCGATCTTCGACCTCGGGGCCCTGCGCCCGATCAACGGGGCCCACCTGATCCCGAACCCGGCCGGCAACGGCAGCGGCAACGTCGGCGTGGACATCCTGAACGACAAGAACGTCCACACCATCGCCCTCCAGGTGCCCATCGCCTCGGTGGCCGACGGCGGGGTCGCCCCGACCGTGGTCGACGCCAAGAAGTCGGTGATCGGCGTGCACGCCACCGCGCAGCGCCGCCGCTTCACGACCCTGGCCAACAACGGCCGGCCGTCCACGTCCTCCGGAGGGTGGATCCAGGTCAGCCGCCTCGGCATCCCGCTGGTGAACGAGGTCCTGATCCCGCTGGGCAGCAAGGACCGCTTCAACGGCACCGAGCCGAAGGATGACGGAGACCGCGGCTTCTTCGACTTCATCCTCGACCCCGAGCTGACCCGCCTGCTGCCGGTGCTGTACCCGACGGTGTTCTCTGCGAACAACATCCCGGCCGGTGGTGCAGCCAACCGACCCGACCTCGTCCGCCTGGTCACTGGCCAGCTGGCCGGCCTGTCGCCGGGCAACGCCCTGCCGCCGGCCGACCTGCTGCGGATAAACCTGGCGTCGCCTGTCGGGGCCAAGTTCCCGAACGGTCGCCAGCTGGCCGACGACGTGGTCGACATTGAGATCCAGGTCCTGGCCGGGGCGCTCCTCGACGCCGACGGCTTCATCAACAACACCAGCGGCGCCGGCTCCAGCGGGATCCCCTTCAGCGCCCTCAGAGACGGGGTCGACGCCAGCACCGGGCCGCTCCTCAACAAGTTCCCCTATGTGGGTACGCCGTTCGACGGCTACAACGCCTACAACTGCGACCTCATCAAGTCCTGCCCGGCGGACGCCCCCAGGCCGTCCCCCTCGAGCCCTCCGGCGCCGTAGCCGGAAGAAACGTCCCATGCGCCGACGTCTGGCGGGCCTCGTCACGGCGGCCCTGCTCCTCGCCGCGGCCCCCGCTTGCCGGGGCCGCGGCGCCCCCCGGCCCCCGGCCACCGCCGGCCCCAACCTCCCGGGCGCCCCCGCCCCCCCCGCGGCCACCCACCGGGCCCACGCCGCCGCCCCCGCGC
>JBBPYZ010000049.1:0-10159 GCA_038199465.1 Acidimicrobiales bacterium
ACACGAGCGCACCGTCCCCGGCCTCCCCACCACCGCCCTTCCCGTCCCGTGAGCACGCCCCACCGCCCCAACCGCGGCAACTGCCGGGAGTACGTGTCGCTCAGCACCGCCATACTCCCGGCAGTTGCGTGGGCGTTCGACTCGTGAGCGACGTGTGGCCGGCGCTGCCCCTGCCCGTCGCCGCCGACGCCCCGGCCGCCGGCCGCGCCTCCCTGCCCGGCGGCTCGGCCGCCCCGCTCCCCGACCCGCTGCTCCGCCGCCTGGCTGCGGCCTGCCCGCTGGATGGCGCCGAGCGGTCGCTGGTGGAGGCGGGCCGCGACTGGTGGCCGATGGCCCTGCACTGGGCGATGTGGGGACAGGTGCCGGCCCTGCCGGCGGTGGTGGCCCGCCCTACCTCCACCGCCCAGGTGGCCGAGGTGCTGCGACTGTGCGACCACGCCCGAGTTCCGGTCACCCCGGCCGCCGGCCGCAGCGGGGTGTGCGGGGGCAGCGTGCCCAAGGCCGGCGGGGTGGCCCTTGACCTGCGGGGGCTCACCGGCCTCACCTGGGCCAGCGCCGAAGACGGGCTGGTGGGGGTGCGGGCCGGCACCAACGGCCTGGCCTTCGAGGAGCGGCTTCGGGCCGAGCACGGGATGACCGTTGGCCACTGGCCCCAGTCGATGGCCCTGGCCAGCGTGGGGGGCTGGGTGGCGTGCCGGGGCGCCGGGCAGTACTCCACCCGCTACGGCAAGGTCGAGGACATGGTCAACGGCCTCGAGGTGGTGCTGGCCGACGGCCGGGTCGTCACCACGGGCGGCCGGGCCCCCCGCAGTGCGGTGGGGCCCGACCTCAACCAGGTGTTCCTCGGCAGCGAGGGGACCCTCGGCGTGGTCACCGAGGTGACCCTGCGGGCCTGGCCCCTGCCTCCCGAGGAGGGCCGCTCGGCCTGGAGCTTCGCCACCTTCGCCGACGGCCTGGAGGCCTGCCGGCGGGCGCTGCGCCGGGGCGCCACCCCGGCCGTGCTGCGCCTCTACGACGGCCGGGAGGGGGCTCGCTTCGGCGGCGACGGCGAGCGGTCGGTGCTGCTGGTGCTCGACGAGGGTGACGCCGGCCGGGTGGCGGCGTCACTGGCGGTAGTGGCCGAGGAGGCCGGCGCTCTCGGCGCCCCGGGCGAGGTGGCCGCGGTCGGCCTCTGGCTGGACCACCGCAACGACGTGGCCGCCCTGGGCGAGGCGGTCTCCGCCGGCATCGTGGTCGACACCTGCGAGATCGCCGCCCGGTGGTCGGCTCTGCCCGCCATCCACGCCCAGGCCACCGCCCGCGTCGGGGCCCTCCCCGGCGCCTTTGCCATCTCCTGCCACCAGAGCCACGCCTACCTCGACGGCGCCTGCCTGTACTTCACCTTCGCCGGCTTCCCCGCCAATGGGCAGGCCGAATCGTTCTATGCGGCGGCGTGGCAGGCCATCGAGGAGGCCACCCTGGCGGCCGGCGGCGCCGTCTCCCACCACCACGGGATCGGCCTGCTGCGGGCCGGCCTGGTGCGCCGGGCCCTCGGGAGCGGCTTCGACGTGCTGGCCGCCCTGAAGGCGGCGCTCGACCCCAACGGCACCCTCAACCCCGGCGGCCTCGGCCTGCCCAGCCCACACGAGGTGGTGGCATGGCCGACGACCTCGACGTGAAGGTGGTGGGCCTCGGGGCCGCCCTGGAGCTGGCCATCTGCGTCCCGCCGGCCCTGCTCGTCAGCTCCCTGCGCCAGGACGACATCGGGGCCGAGTCCAACCTGTGGCTGGTGGCCGCCTTCCTGGTGCTGGTCCTGGCCCCCGCCGCCGCCGGGGTGCTGGCCGGCCGCCGGCGGCCCGACACCCCCCTGCTGCACGCCACGCTGGCGGCGGCGGCGGCCTGGTCGGTGCTGGCCGGCCTCAGCGTGGCCCGGGCCGCCGCCTCCGGCAACGACGTGGCCGGCCTCCTGGCCACCCTGCTCACCATCGCCCCCATCCAGGTCGGCTTCGGCGTGCTCGGCGCCTTCTTCTTCCAACCACCTCCTGACCAACCCGAGGAGACCTCATGAGTGCAGCAGCAAGGCCCGACCCCGCTCGCACCCTGGTGATCGACGTCGGGACCAGCAGGGTGCGGGCTGCGGTGGTGGAGCGGGGGGTGGTCGGTGTCGTCACCTACCGGGAGGTGCTGCCCGTCACGCCGTTCCCGGGGCTGGTGGAGCTCGACGCCGGCGCCCTGGCCGCCGCCGTCCTCGAGGTGGCGCACGAGGCACTGGCCGCGGGCGGGCCAGCGGCCAGCGTGGGCATCGCCAACCAGCGGGCCTCGACGGTGGTGTGGGATCGGGCGACGGGCGAGCCGGTGGCGCCCGGCCTGGGCTGGCAGGACCTGCGCACCATCGGCGCCTGCCTGGAGCTGCAGGGCCGGGGGCTGCGGCTGGCCCCCAACGCCAGCGCCACCAAGCTGGCAAACATCCTCGACCAGGTCGACCCCGGACGCTCGCGCGACCTGTGCTTCGGCACCATCGACACCTGGGTGGCCTGGACCCTCTCGGGGTCCCGCCTGCACGTCACCGACGCCACCAATGCGGGCGTCACCGGGCTGGCCCGCCTCGACGCCGCTGCCTGGGACCCCGAGGTGCTCGAGGCGCTGCGCATCCCGGCGTCGTGCCTGCCCGAGATCGTCGACTCCTCGGGCCAGGTGGGCGAGTGCGCCGCCCTCCCCGGGGCCCCGGTGCTGGCCGGGATCGTCGGCGACCAGCAGGCCTCCCTCATCGGCCAGGCCTGCGTGCACCCCGGCCAGGCCAAGGCCACCTTCGGCACGGGCGGGATGCTCGACTGCGTCACCGGGGCCCGGCCGGGGTTCAGCCACCGGGGCGACGGCGGCTCGTTCCCGATCATCGCCCGCCAGCTGGCGGGCCAGCCGGTGTGGGGGGTCGAGGCGGTGATGCTGTCGGCCGGCAGCTGCATCGAGTGGCTGCGCGACGACCTCGGGATCGTGGCCACCGCCGCCGAGACCGAGGCTGTCGCCGCCTCGGTGGCCACCGCCGGCGAGGTCTTCTTCGTCCCGGCCCTGCTCGGCCTGGGCACCCCGCAGTGGGACTTCGGGGCCCGGGGATCGCTGTTCGGGCTGACCCGGGGCAGCGGCCGGGCCGAGATCGTCAGGGCCGTGCTGGAGGGCGTGGCCCACCGGGGCGCCGACCTGCTGGAGGCGGCCGAGCAGGACGCCGGCACCACGGTGGCCGCCCTACGGGTCGACGGGGGGATGACGGCCAACGGGGTGTTCGTCCAGGCCCTGGCCGACAGCGTGGGTCGGCCGGTGGAGGTGTCGCCCGAGCGCGAGGCCACCACCCTCGGCGCCGCCTACTTGGCCGGGCTGGCCACCGGCGTGTGGTCGGAGGTGGACGAGCTGGCCGAGCTGTGGGAGCCCGCCCAGGTGGTGCAGCCCCGGCCCAGCTACGCCGACCGTGACCGCTGGAAGGAGGCGGTGGAGCGGTCAAAGGCGTGGATTCCGGCGCTGTCGGAGCTGCACTTTTGAACGTCTCTTGACGGCTGCTCAACGTTTCCCCTAGGTTCTCAGCACCGACCTCTTGTCGGATCGGGGCCCGGCCTCCTGCCCTTTCGAAGGAGGCCGTTGTGGACCAGCGTGATCAGCCCGAACTCGACGCCGACGCCTTGGGCGCGGTGGCCGTCAGCCTCCTCAGGCTGCCCGCCCGGCCCGGCTGGCCCGAGCCGCCGTTCCTCCTGGCCCTGCCCTGGGGCGATCCGTGGCGGGTCGACGACCTCGGGTTCGACCTCGAGGCCCGGCCCCTGGTCGATGCCGGCGACGCTCTCCAAGTCCTGTGCCGGCAGCGGGCCCGGCCGGAGTGGGTGGCCGTCGGGGTGGTGGTCGAGGGGTGGACGGTGCCGCCGTCGGCCACCGACGACGTCGACTGGCGCACCCTGCACCGCGACGGGCCGTCGCTCCGCCGGCACCCGCAGCGGCAGCGGGTTCGCACCCTGCACCTGGCGGGCCGGGGCGGGCCGGTGGCCCTGGCCCTGCTGAGCGACGGCGCTGTCGAGCCCCAGGTGCACGCCAGCCCCGACGGCGGCGCCGAAGGCGGGCCAACCGGTCCCCTGCCCGACGGCCTGCGCCGCCTCCTCGGCCTGGCGACGCCCCCCTGCCCGGTCACCGCCCTCGAGCTGTGGGCCTCGCTGTGGCTCGCCGCCGTGGCCGCCCACTCCAGCCGGACGCCGCTCGACTGGGCGAGTGTGGCCGCCCTCCACCCCGGCTCCCGGCTGCTCCAGCGGGCCGGCCCGCCCGACCTGGCCCCCGACCTGGTGGTGGTGGGACGGGCCCTGGCCCGGGCTCGGGGCTGGGACGCGCTGCAACGGACGGCGGCCAGCGGCGCCGAGAAGGCCAGCTTCCTGCCGCCCCCCGACGTGGCGGCGTTCGCCGATGCCGGCATGTTTGCCCGCCTCGTCCTGCGCCAGGTGGAGCCACTGTGGGCGGTGCGCCGCGAGCTTGACGGCCGCCTCGACCAGAGCGTGCTCGCCGAGGTCGACGCCACGTTGGCGGCCTGGGGCCTCGACCCTCTCCCACCCAGCCACCAAGGCGCCCCCCGACCTCTCCCCGATCATGCCGCCTGAAGCTCGTAGCGGGTGCCACTCGGGGCAGCAGGGCGGGTGACCGCAATCCTCTTGCAAGGCTTCTGCAACCGGTGGGGTCCAGGGTTCGGTCGGCGCTCCAACACAGGGGTGGCTGCAACGAGATCCGATCCATCTCCTCACAAAGGAGCGTCATGAAACTTCGACTCATCATCGGTTCCCTGGTCACCGCAGGCGGCCTGCTGGCCGGCCAAGGGGTGGCGCAGGCCGCACCCAACAACCAGGAGAGCTTCCTGTTCAGCTCCCCCAACGGCTCGGACACCACGACCGTCGTCGCCACCGGCGTCTATGACGGCGTCGGCAAGGACAAGGTGGTGAGCGAGACCCTGGAAGAAGGCAGGAACGGGCGGTTCACCGGCGTCAGCAACGATCGGCTCGTGTTCGAGGAGGGAAAGCTCTTCGTCCGCTTCAACACGACGGGCCGCACGACCTTCGACGAGGAGACCTGCGCAGTCCGAGGCTCCGGCCGGGTGACCTACAGAATCACCGGCGGCACTCGCCAACGCCAGAGGGACAGGCTCGGGCACCTTGGACTTCGCCTTCGTGGGTGAGACGAGCGAGGGCGAGTGCGTCGAGAACGGCGGCGGCGGCGGTGTGTTGTTCGCCGAGCTCAAGGGCACGCTGCGGTTGCGCGGGTCGATCATCCCCGGGTGATGCCGAGCTGACCAACGGGGGGACTGGCGCCCAGCCGCCTCCCCCCGTGGGTCAGGGAGCCAGGGCCTCGCTCGGCGGCAGCGGGCCGGGGCTGGCAAAGGCCTCGGCCATGGGGTCGCCCAGCCCGGCCCGCTCCAGGGCCTGGGGAGCCTCGAAGCGCAACCGCTGCGGATCCTCCGCCGCCAACGCCGCGGCCAGCTCGTCCCAGGAGACGGGAACGCTGGCCCACGGACGGCCCCGGGCCCGCAGCGACCAGGTCGCCACCGTGGTCTTGAACGCGCTGTTCTGACTCCAGTCGATGAGCACCTTGCCAGGCCGCAGGACCTTGGCCATGTTGGTCACGATCAGGTCGGGGTGGTCCTCAGCCAAGCCCTCGGCCAGGGCCAGGGCCACCTGGCGCAGCTGGTCGAAGTCGCACGGCGGCGCCAGCGGGGCCAGCACCTGGATCCCCTTCGAGCCGCTCACCTTGGGCAGGCAGGCCAGCCCGCCCCGGGCCAGGCGCTCGGCCACCAGCTGGGCTACCCGGGCGCACTCCAGCAGCCCGGCAGGCTCGCCGGGGTCGAGGTCGACCACCAGGTGGGTGGGGGTGTCGCGGTCGTCGGCCCGCAGCAGGCCGGGGTGCAGCTCGAGGGCGGCCAGCTGGGCCGTCCACACCAGCGCCGCCGGCTCGTCGATGCGGCAGTACCGCACGGTCCGCTTGGGGCCGGGCGCCCAGATGTCGAGGGTCTCCACCCAGTCGGGCCGGTGCCTGGGGCACATCTTCTCGAAGAAGCGCTGGCCGTCCACCCCATCGGGGCAGCGCACCAGCGTGGTGGCCCGGCCCCGCACGTGGGGCACGAGCACCTCGCCGATGGCCTGGTAGTAGTCGACCACGTCGCCCTTGGTGAACCCCGTCTCGGGGTAGAGGACCTTGTCGAGGTTGCTCAGCGACAGCTCGCGCCCGTGGGCGGTGACCGCCGTGCGGGCCGCGGCCACCTTGGGCTCCTCAGGCCGACTTCGCCTCGGCTCGCGACTGCTTGGCCGCGGCCAGGCTGGCCTCGAGCGCCGCCATCAGGTCGACCACCTTGGTGGGCTCCTCGGAGGTGGCGGAGGTGACGATCTCCTGGCCCTCCGCCTTGGCCTCGATCAGAGCCAGCACCTTCTCGCGGTGCTCGTCTTTGTACCGGGACGGGTCGAACTCGGCCGACAGGCTCTCGATCAGCTGCTCGGCCATCTTCACCTCGCGGGCATTCGGCGCCACCTTGTCGGCATCGGGCAGGTCGAGCTGGCCGATGGTGGTGACCTCGTCGGCGTACAGCATGGTGGAGAGCACCAGCGCCCCGTCCTTGGCCCGGATGGCCGCCAGGTACTGCTTGGTGCGCATCACGAAGCGGGCGATGGCCACCCGTCCTGTCTCCTCCATGGCCCTGGCCAGGAGGGCGTAGGCCTTTTCGGCCCCCTTGTCGGGCAGCAGGTAGTAGCCCTTCTCGAAGTACAGCGGGTCGATCTCGGAGAGGGCGACGAACTCCTCGATGTCGATGGTGCGGCTGGCCTTGGGGTCGAGGCCGTCGAGCTCGGAAGGCTCGATCACCACGTAGCGGTTGGGCGAGATCTCATAGCCCTTCACCAGCCGCTCGTACGGCACCTCCTCACCGGTGTCGGGGCGCACCCGCTTGGTGGAGATCTTGGTGCCGTCCTTGCCGTCGAGCTGGTTGAAGCGCACGTCCTTCGGCGACTGCGCGGTGGTGAGCTTCACGGGCACGTTCACGAGCCCGAAGCTGACCGCTCCAGACCAGATGGGCCGAGGCATGGGGGCCAAGTTACCCCGGGTGTCGGTTGGCCACGCCGCTGCCGTGGCGGGGGTCGGTGTTCCAGGCCTCGAGGGCCTGCTTGCGCCGCGGCCCGCCGAAGCGCTGCTGGGCCGCCTGGCGGGAGATGTGCAGGGCCGAGCCGATGGTGGCCCAGCTCTGGCCCTCCTCGGCCCGGGCCGCCTCGGCCAGGCTGGGCAGCCAGGCCTCGAGGGTCTCACGGAGGGTGTCGGCGGCGCCCAGGCGCTCGACGGCGGGGCGACTGGTGTCGGCCACGGTGGCCATCAGCTCGACGACGACCTCGGGCAGGGCGGCGCCCGTCACCCGAAGGCCCTCATCACCCGAAGGCCTTCACTCGAATGACATCGTCGCCAGGACCGGCCGCACCACCGACAGGACGTCGTCGAACCCAGCCTGGGGGCCGAGCAGCTCCATGGCCCAGTAGCGGTCGCCCTGGAGGACCAACCACCCGGCCAGGCGCTGGCCGGGAAGGCTCGAGTCGAGGCGGACCCCCTGGCGGCCCGCCACCACCTCGGGGGCGAGGGTGACCACGACCGAAGGCCGCCCGCCCTGCAGCCGGAGGAGGTGCTCGCCGGCGCAGATAGCCAGAGCGCAGCCCCTGGCGTCGAACCACCGCACCATGAAGAGGAACTCGCTCTGCTCCACGCTGCCGTCGGCCGTCTGTTCGAACAGGCGGTACTGCACGGTGTCGGGCTCGATGGCCGGCAGGTTCACCCAGCTGCGGGGGACGGTGATGGCGAAGCGGCCATCAGCGTCGGTCATCGTGATCTTCGGCGTGGAGGTGTCGAGCGTGGTCGTGGCCGGGGGGGCGGTGGTGGAGGGTCGGACAGTTCTGGGTACCGAAGTCGACGGCGCGGTGGTGGAGGGGAGGGGGACGAGGCGGGACGGGGTGTCAACGACCTCCGGGCGCCGGTCGCGGCCGACGGCGAGCCGCAGCCCGAGCGCAGCCAGGGCCAGGACGAGCACGGCCAGACCGATGGTGAGGACGACCACCCAGGGGCCGCCCTGCGAGGGAGCCGACGGTGCGCCCGCTGCCGCCGGGGTGGGCTGGCCCCAGGGCCCTGCGGGCGTCCGTGGCTGCCCCCATGCCGGGGCGGCGCCGGGTCCCGCTGGCGGACCAGGCGTCAGGGGCGGGGAGTAGGGCGATGGTACGCCTGCGGCCCAGCCTGCCCCGGGCTGGGCCTGGTCGGGCTGCTGGGGCGGGCCCGGCAGAGGCTGGGCCCACGGTTCTGATCCGGCGGACCCGGTGGGCGTCGGCGGCGCAGGCGGCGGCGGGCCGGGCAGGGGACCCGACCAGGTCGAGCGAGGGGGGCCCGAGGAGGGTGGCGGAGGAGGCGCCACCGCCCAGGGCGGAGGCAGTGCCGGTGTGTCCGGAGGCGACGGGATCGGCGCCGGGCCCGAGGGGAGCGGCGCAGCCGGCGGCGCTATCACCCAGGGCGGGGGCGGCACCGGTGCGTCCGGGAGCGTTGCCGGCTCGGGCGAACGCGCCGGGACGCTGGACGCGGGAGACGGGGCGTCGCCGGCTGGTCCGCCTTCCGAAGGCTCGGGCGGCGGCCGACGGGGCGGCGGGGCGGCGGCCATGACCGGTCGAAGTGTCCCACACCGCCGGCGCCATCCGCGGGCGATGTCCCACCCGTCCGTAACGTTGCTGGCATGGTCCTGGCCGCCCTCCTCGCCGCTGCGTGCGCGGCCCTGGCCGCCGTCGCCGCCTGGCGGTTGGTTCGTCTGCGGGCCGTCCCCTCCCCGGGCGGGGTCCATGCGATGGCCCGTGAGGTCGCCGAGCTGCAGGCCCGGCTGGCCGGGGCCCAGGCCGCGCTGGACGCCGAGCGGGTCGCCACGGCCCGGGCCGAGCGGCTGGGCGACGGCGCCGCCGGCCGGGTCTGTGACCTCACCGCCGAGCTGTCCGAGCTGCGGGCCCGCCTGGCGGTGGCCGAGGCGGCGCTCGCCTCCGAGCAGGCGGCCGCGGCCGAGCGGCTGGGCGCCAACCAGGCCGCCGCCGCCGACCTGCTCGAGGCCGAGCGGCTGGCTGCCGCCCAGGGGCTGCGGGCCCTGGAGAAGGCCCAGGCCGAGGCCGAGGCCCGGATGTCCGAGCGGTTCAGCGCCCTGTCGGCCGACGCTCTCGAACGCTCCAGCACCTCGTTCCTCCAGTTGGCCGAGCAGCACCTGTCCCGTCAGCGGGCCGACGGCGCCGCCGAGCTCGACGCCCGGGCCACCGCCGTCGCTGGCCTCATCAGCCCGGTGGCCGAGGTGCTGCAGCAGGTGCAGGACCGCATGCAGCGGCTCGAGGTCTCCCGGGCCGAGGCCGACACCGCCGTGCTCGCCCAGGTCGCCGCCCTCTCCACGGCCCAGCGCGAGCTGCGGACCGAGACGGCCAACCTCGTCACCGCCCTCCGGGCCCCGGCCGTGCGGGGCCGCTGGGGCGAGCTCCAGCTGCGCCGGGTGGTCGAGGTGGCCGGGATGGTGCGCCACTGCGACTTCGACGAGCAGGTGCGGGCCGTCGGACCCGACGGCACCGGGGTCCGTCCCGACCTGGTCGTGCGCCTGGCCGGCGGCAAGTCGGTGGTGGTCGACGCCAAGGTCCCTCTCCAGGCCTTCCTCCAGGCCAGCGAGGCGGTGGACGAGCCCGCCCGCCGGCGCCACCTGGCCGACCACGCCCGCCAGGTGCGGGCCCACGTCGACGCCCTGGCCGGCAAGGGGTACCAGCAGGCCTTTGACTCCGCACCCGACCTGGTGGTGCTGTTCGTCCCCGGCGACGCCATCCTCTCCGGCGCGGCCGAGGCCGACGCCGGCCTGTTCGAGCACGCCGCCGAGCGCCGGGTCCTGCTGGCCGGGCCCACCACCCTCATCGGGCTCCTTCAGGCCATCGCCCACGGGTGGCGCCAGGAGGCCGTGGCCGAGCACGCCCGCCAGGTGTGCGACCTCGGGCGGGAGCTGCACCGCCGCCTCGGCACCCTGGGCGAGCACCTCGACAAGACGGGGCGCTCCCTCGACCGGGCCGTCGAGTCCTACAACGCCACCATCGGCTCGCTCGAGGGCCGGGTGCTGGTCACCGCCCGCAAGCTGGCCGACATCGAGATC
>JBBPYZ010000050.1:0-4357 GCA_038199465.1 Acidimicrobiales bacterium
GGCTGTCGCCGTCGGGGTGGTCGAGGGCGTGGCGGACCGCGGCGTCAGGGTCGGCCAGCGCCTCGACCGGCTCGGGGGCATAGAGCACCCGGCTGCCGACGGGGAGCCGCTCGAGGCGGAAGGTCTCGCCGTGCCACATCAGGGTGGGAGGGGTCGACCGGTCGACCTCGAGCACGTAGCCGGGCCTGGGCATCAGCGATCCTTCTCCTGGGGGGCGAAGGCGACCTTGACCGCGCCTCGGGCCCCGGCGTGGGCGGCATGGTCGATGGCCTCGACGAAGCGGCCGAGGGGGTAGCGGGCCGACACCAGCCGGCCCAGGTCGAGCCGGGCGACGAGGTCCATGGCTGTTGAGAAGGTGCGGACGTGGCCGAGGGTGGGCTCGACCCCGTAGGCGTAGGCGCCCTGCAGCCGAACCTGCTGCTGCCACAGCGGGGTGAGGTCGACGGTGACGGTGGCGGGCATGCCCACCAGCACCACGGTGCCGCCGGGGCGGGTCATGGCGATGCTGGTGGCGATCGAGCCGGACGAGCCCACGCAGTCGTAGGTGACGTCGGCGCCGCCGGTGAGGGTGCCGTCGTCGTAGCCGAACGAGCCGGTGGCCCGGCGCACGGCCCGCTTCAGCTCGGCTCCGGTGACCACCTCGGTGGCCCCGAGGGCCCGGGCCAGGCGACGCTGCTCGGGGTGCTTGGCCCCGGCCAGAAGCCGGGCGGGGGCGCCGTGGGTGGCCACCGCGGCCACCGTGCACAGGCCGAGGGTGCCGGCGCCGAGGACGGCCACCACCGCACCGTGGGTGGGGGTGGACAGGGCGGCGTGCAGGGCGCAGGCCACCGGCTCGACCATGACCGCGGCCTCGTCGGACAGCTCGTCGGGCACCTCGTGGAGCTGCTCGGGCGACGCCACCAGGGCCTGGGCCCACCCGCCGCCGGTGCTGCAGCAGAAGCCGGTCTGCAGGCCGGGCTCAAGGCCGCCGACGCCCAGGCGCTCGCACCGGTCGACGGCCCCACCGGCGCACCCCGGGCAGCGGGGCTCGACGCCCCGGGCCGCGCAGCCCAGCACGGCCTCGATCACCACCCGGCGGCCGTCGTCGGTGTCGGCCACGATCTCGTGCCCGGGGGTGAAGGGGAAGGAGACCACCGACTCGAACCAGCGGCTGCTGCGGCCGTCGACGGTGGCCAGGTCGCTGCCGCAGATGCCGGCCAGGCGGGGCCGCAGCCGCACCCAGTCGGCCCCGGGGAGGGGGGGCGCCTCGACGTCGGAGAGGCGCAGGGGGCCGACCCGGGCGCCCCGGCCCGGCTCCAGGCCCGAGGCCACCCGGGCGGCGGCGAAGCGCAGGGGCTTGCGCTCGACGACCAGGGCCCGCACTACACGCCCGCCTTGGCTTGGCCGGGGAGCAGGAAGCTGGCCCGTCGGCTGATGGGCCCGGTGCGGTTGGCCCCGGCCTCGCGTGACCACTCCTCGGTGTGCCAGCCCCGCTTGCGGGCGATGGCGGCCAGCTTGGCCTCGGCGTTGACCGCCACTGGGTGGCCGACCACCTCGAGCATGGGCAGGTCGCTGGCCGAGTCCGCGTAGGCCACGCACTTCTCCAACTCGAGGCCTTCGGTGGCGCAGTACTCGCGGATGGCCAGGGCCCGGGCCTCGCCGGTGCAGGGCGCCTCGACCAGCTCGCCGGTGTAGCGGCCGTCGCTCTGGCCCATCTCGGCGGCGATCACCACGTCGAACAGGGGCTTCACCGGCTCGACCAGCATGTCGAGTGCGCCGGTGATGAGCATGGTGCGGTGGCCAAGCTCGCGGTGGCGGCGGACCCGGCGCAGGGCGGCCGGGAAGGCGTTGTTCATGAGGTGCTCGGCCCACAGGTCCCACACGTCGGACTGGACGGCGTCGACCGGGGCGCCGTCGTAGCGGCGGTAGAAGTGGCGCAGGAAGTCGCCCCGGTCCCGGCGGTCGAGGGCCAGCAGGCCGGGGGCCTCGCGCAGGGTGCGGGCCACGAAGCGGACCCGGTCCCGGGCGTCGAGGCGGCGGGTGGCCAGCCAGCTGAACGCGTCGACGACGTTCGAGGCGATCAGGGTGTTCTCGAGGTCGAAGGCGGCCAGGTGCCGGTCGGGGGACAGGATGGCCCTGCGGCCCCGCTCGGTGCGGGTCAGCCCCGTCTTCTTGCCCGGGGTCATCTTCACCCGGGCGTGGTCGACCACCGCCGGCAGGTAGGTGCCGTCGATGTAGCTGGCCCAGTCGACCACGGCCGGGTCGCAGCCGAAGTCGCGCTGGTCCTCCTCCGGAAGCGAGCGGTGGAGGGCGAGGAGGCGGTCGACCTGGAAGATGGCCTCGGTCTCGGTGTAGTGGCCGTACAGCTCGACGTACTCGAGGGCCCGGGCCACCTGGTCGCGACGCTCGTCGATGCGGGCGGCGTAGTCGGCCTGGGCGCCCCGGATGGGCAGGGCCTGCAGCACCCGCTCGCCGATGGTCAGCAGCGTCTCCGCCCGCTTCAGCTGGGACTGCACCCGGCCCCGGCCCGGGAAGCTCCACTCGGGCACCTCGATGGGCTGGCCGTCGGCGTCGTGGATGGGTGTGGCCGTGAAGAACGACCGGACGTGGTCGACCAGCTGGCCGTAGCGCAGCGGATTCCGGCTGCCTGAGGCCACCTGGTACACGCTGGGCCCGGCCGGGTCGGGGCCGGTGGCGGCCACGTTGATGATGGTGGCCACCACCAGGTCGACCGGGATCACGTCGACGATGCCCTCGGGGATGCCGGGGAACTCCTTCAGCAGGCCCCGGGCGTAGCTGATGATGATCGGGTCGGCCATCCGGAAGCCGCGGATCCAGCCGGGGCGGGGCTCGGCCACGGCGGACTCGATGATCGACGGCCGCACGATGCTTACCGCCACACAGCCCCGGTGCTCGAGCAGGGCCCGCTCGCCCAGGGCCTTGGTGTAGGGGTAGGCGTCGGGCCACCCCAGCGACGAGGCCCGGGCCACGCCGGCGTGGACCAGCCCGTCCTTCACCCATTCCTGACGGAGGCGCTCGGTGCGCTCGGCCAGCAGCGGCACACCGGCGGCGCCCAGCTCCCGGCGGGCCCGCTTGTGCAGCTCGGCCAGCATCTCCGGGGCCCGGCTGGCGGCGTCGAGGTCGGCGCGGGTGCGGCGGGCGGCGGCCACCTCGGCCCGCCAGTCGACGTCGGGGGCGTACGGCGTGGCGTCGAGGGTGGTCTCGTAGGCCTTGCCCCGCCGGGTCCCGGCCACATAGGAGGTGGAGACGGCCACCAGGTGGGCGGTGGGGCACAGCTCCTTCATGGCTTCGACCACCCGCACCGGGCCGAGCAGGTTGATCTCCACGGCCTGGTCGATGGGCGAGTCGAACGACACCGCCGCCGCCGAGTGGATGAACACCTCGGCCGCGGCCAGGACCTTCCGGCCCTCCTCGTCGAGGCCGAGGCCGTCGACGCCGACGTCTCCTGCGATCGGGACGAGACGGGCGGCCACGGTGGCGTCGAAGCGGTCGCCCAGCTCGGCGCGGAGGCGGTCGAAGGCGTCGTTCTTCAGCACCTCGCGGCGGATGCGGTCGGCGGCGCCGCGACGGCCGGGCCGGACCAGCACGGCGATGGTGCAGCCGGGCACCTGGCGCAACAGCCGTTCGACCAGGGCCGTGCCGAGGAACCCGGTGGCGCCGCTGAGGACGATCCGCTTCCCGTCGAGAGCTTCCCTGATCATGCGTCCTTTTGTCTACCATCTGGTCAGTGCCCCCCGCAGCCCCGGCCGCTGTCCCGACCCGCACCCGGGTGCTCGACGCCGCCGTCGGGCTGTTCGGCACCCGGGGCTACGAGGCCACCTCGCTCGACCAGGTGGCCGAGGCCAGCGGGGTCCGCAAGCAGACGGTGCTGTACCACTACGGCGACAAGGAGGGCCTGCTCACCGCGGTGATCGACCGGTCGGCCGCCGACCTGGCCGCCGCCCTCGAGCGGGGGCTGGCCCGGCAGGGCCTGGCCGGCTGGGCCCGGGTCGAGGCCGTGGTGCGGGCCACGTTCCGCCTCGCCGCCTCCCGGCCCGCCCTGCTCGGGCTGGTGCGCGAGGTCAGCCGCCTCGGCGGGCCGGCGGCGGCTCGCCTCACCGCCGCCCTGGAGCCGCTGGTCCACCGGGCCACGGCCTTCCTCGACGCCGAGATGGCCGCCGGCCGCATCCGCCGCCAGGACCCCCGCCTCGTCCTCCTCGCCGCCTACTCGACGGTGATCGGGGCGACCACCGAGGTCGAGGTTCTCCGCGCTCTCGGCTATCCGCCCACGGCCCGCTCCGTTGCCCTCCGCCGCACCGAGCTGCTGTCCTTCCTCCGCCAGGCCCTCTGTTAGTCGGGGGAGGGCAGGCCCTCCCCC
>JBBPYZ010000051.1:0-2908 GCA_038199465.1 Acidimicrobiales bacterium
TCGCCCGAGCACCTGAGCCGGGGCACCACCCGCCACGTCGACGCCCTGCTGCTCATCACCGAGCCCTACTACCGGTCGCTCGAGACCACCCGGCGGATGTCGGCGCTCGCCTCCGAGCTGCCCATCCCCTACATGGGCGTGGTGTCCAACAAGGTGCGCAGCGCGGATGACACCGCAGCCATCCTGGAGTTCTGCCAGCGCCACGACCTGGCCCAGGCCGGCGAGATCCCCTGGAGCGACGCCGTGACCATGGCCGACAAGCTCGGCGTCCCGGTCATCGACGGCGACCCCGACGGCCCCATCGTCGCCGCCGTGGCCGCGGTGGCCGACCACCTCCTGGCCCTGCCCGCCCGCGAGAGCGTGGCCTGACCGAGCGGGGTGCGCCGCGACCTTGAGCGCCATCTCTCCGGGAGGGTCAGATCTGGGACGCCGCGGCCGGCGCATCGAGGGGCGAACGGCCCCCGGTGACGCGTTGGTGGAGGGCCTCGATCTCGGCGGCGGTGAGGGTCTCGCGCTCAGCCAGGGCGTCGGCCAGGGCCCGCAGGCTGCGCTCGTGGTCGGCCAGGATCGAGCGGGCGGCCGACTCGGCGCCCGACACCAGGCCCCGGACCTCCTCGCCGCCGGCGCTGCCCTCCATGTAGGGCACCTTGTCGCGGCCCACGGCCAGCTCGTAGCGGCCGGTCATGGCCCAGCGCTCGACCATGCGGCGGGCGAGGGTGGCGGCGTCCTTCAGGTCGTCGGCCGCCTCGGTGGTGGGCTGGCCGAAGATCTGCAGCTCGGCGGCCCGGCCGCCAAGCAGGACGATGAGGCGGGTCATCAGCTCACGCTTGCCCAGCGTCTCGTCCTCGTCGCGGCCGGCCCAGGTGGAGCTGTCGAACCCGGCCTTGCGGTTCAGGATCGAGACCCGGGGGGGCGGCTCGACGTCGCGGAGCAGCACGGTGAGCAGGGCGTGGCCGGCCTCGTGCACGCCGAGCAGCCGCTTCTCGTCCGCGGTGAGCCGGCGGGAGCTGGGCAGCCCCGAGACGTGGCGGTCGAGGGCCTCGTCGAGGTCCTGGGGGCTGATCGCGGTCTGGTGGCGGCGGGCGGCAAGCAGGGATGCCTCGTTCACCGCGGTGGCCAGCTCGGCGGCGGTGAGGCCGGCGCTGGCCGCGGCCACCTTGGCCCACTGGACGTCGTCGGAGAACGGGCGGGTGGCGGCGTGGAGCCGCAGGATCTGCTCGCGGCCCCGCAGGTCGGGCCGCTCGATGCGGATGCGGCGGTCGAAGCGGCCCGGCCGCAGGAGGGCGGGGTCGATCAGCTCGGGCCGGTTGGTGGCGGCCAGGATCAGCACGTTGCGGGACCCCTCGAACCCGTCGAGCTCGACCAGCAGCTGGTTCAGGGTGTTGTCGAACTCGCGTGACCCGGCGCCGCCCTCCTCCCGGTTACGGCCGACGGCGTCGAGCTCGTCGATGAACACGATGGAGGGGGCGTCCTTGCGGGCCTGCTCGAACAGCTCGCGCACCCGGGCGGCGCCGAGCCCGACGAACTGCTCGACGAAGCTGGAGGCCGAGACCGGGTAGAAGGTGATGCCGGCCTCGCCGGCCAGGGCCTTGGCCAGCAGGGTCTTGCCGCAGCCCGGGGGCCCGTGGAGCAGCACGCCGCCGGGCATTCGGGCGCCCAGCGCCTCGTAGCGCTCGGGGGCGTCGAGGTACTCGCGGATCTCCTGGAGCTCGGCCACGGCCTGGTCGAGGCCGGCCACATCGGCGAAGGTGAGGCTGGGGATCTGGGCCGCCACCGGGGCGGTGACCGGCACCGGCACCGCCCCCTGGGCGGGCACCGTGGCCACCACCGAGGTGGGCGCGGGGGTGAAGGTGGACGTGGTCACCGGCCCGGGAGGGGGCGGCTCGGGCTCGAGCTGGCGACGCCGCCAGGGCCGGGTGATCCACAGGGCGGCGATGGTGGCGAGCGCGATCACCCCCACGGCGGCCAGGAGCTCGGGACGTCGCAGGATGTCACCCAAGCTCATGACGTCTCATCACCTCCCGAACGGATCTGTCCTCCCTATCTGTCCGATGACGTTAGTGGTGGAGGCCGGTGCCCAGACGTCATCCTGGGACGCCGAGGCTTCTGGCCAGGGCTCGTTCTGCCTGGGTTCCGGCGATGAGGAGGGGGGCCATGCGTGGTGAGGACCACATTGGTGCTGATCGACTTCTCGCTGCGGAGCTACTGTGCCGGGAGGAGGTCGTTGGCAGCCATCGGTGCGTCGCACCGGTGCGCTTTCGTCATGGCCGATGCAGCGAGGGTGCTGAGCGCGGCGGCGCTCGACCAGATGTCGCCCGATGATCGGGCCCGGGTTGTTGGCGAGAGCATCGTGACCGATCTCGACGAGTTACCGCCTGGGTTCCGCGGGCGCGTCGAGGCCACCGCCGCACGACTCGCCATCGGCGAAGACGAGGGATAGCGCTGGGCGCAACCACCGACGGGCTCCCGATCGCCGATGCCACCCCTCCGGCGCATGCTGTGTGAGCATCCCCTGTCGGGCGGTGCTTTCGGCACGTGGCACCAGTAGCCTCCTGGCGGTGCAGGCAGGCGATCCTTCCGAGGCGCCCTGCGAGGTGCTGCTCTCGGTGCGTGACCTGCACACCTCGTTCCATACCGATGCCGGGGTGGTGAAGGCGGTCGACGGCGTGTCGTTCGACCTCCACCGGGGCGAGGTGCTCGCGGTGGTGGGCGAGTCGGGGTCGGGCAAGTCGGTGACGGCCATGAGCCTGCTGGGGCTGATCCCGAGCCCGCCCGGTCGGATGTCGGGCCAGGTGCTGTGGAAGGGGCGCGACCTCGTCGACCTGCCCGAGCGGGAGCTGCGCAAGGTGCGGGGCGCCGAGATCGCCATGGTGTTCCAGGACCCGATGAGCTCGCTGAACCCGCTGCA
>JBBPYZ010000052.1:0-6422 GCA_038199465.1 Acidimicrobiales bacterium
CGCCAAGGGCGACATCGACTGCGGAGAGCTCTGTTGTCGACATCGTTCTGATCAAACACGACGCCGGTCGCGTTGTCTAGCGCTTGCTTGCTACAAGCTGTCGAGTCGAAGCGACTCGACAGCGCGGTGCCGGGGGCCGCCGGAAAGCGCCTCAGGCGTAGGCGCCGGGGCGGCGCAGGAAGCGGCGGTGCCAGCGGCGGGGGGTGAGGAGCGCACCGCGCGGCTCGTCCTCGAACAGCCAGCGGCCGAAGGTGCGGCGGGTCCAGTCGTTGGTGTCGGCCAGGCGCACGGCGATGCGGATGCCCTTGCGGTGGGCCACGCCGTGGGTCGAGAGCAGCCCGGCCACCCGGTTGTCGAGCGCCAGGGTGCGGCCCACCGACGCCTCGTAGCGGCGCTGGGCCAGCCAGGGCTGCAGGGCGCCGGCGGCCATGATGGCCTCTGCGGCCAGCACCCCGGACTCGAGGGCCTGGCCGATGCCCTCGCCGGTCATGGGGTCGGTGGCCCGGGCCGCGTCGCCCACGAACAGGGCCCGCCCGCCGGCGGCGGCCAGGGGGGTGCGCTCGATGCGGGCCGGGATGGGCCACGCCTTGTGGGGCGCCTCGGGCACGGCGTGCTCGCCCAGAACGGCCCGGATGTGGGGGCGGGCCAGCAGCTCGGGCCACAGCTTGGCCATCCGCTTGCCCAGCGGCTCGGGCCAGTGCTTGGAGCCCCGCTGCACGCCGTAACCCACGTTGAGCCGGCCGTCGGGTAGGGGGAACGACCACAGGTAGCCGGGCAGCAGGTCCTCCTCGAACCACACCCACAGCCCCCGCTGGGCCTCGGGCCCGCCATTGGTGAGGTACTGGCGGAAGGCGTGCCACTCGCCCAGGTAGCCCTCGGTCTCCCCGGCGCCGCCCAGCAGGGCCTTGCGCAGGGGCGACCACATGCCGTCGGCCGCCACCACGTAGCGGGCCCGGACGGCGCCCAGGCCGTCGACGGCCAGCCGGACGCACCGCTCGCCGGCGGGCACGGTGGCCCCGGTCAGGGCGTGGCCGTCGTGCACCTTCACGCCCTCGGCCCGGGCCCGCTCCAGCAGGGCGGCGTCGAGGTCGGCCCGGCGGGCCACGGCTGCGAAGGTGCCCGCGCCCGGCCCGGCGGGCAGGGGCAGCTCGACGGTGCGGCCGCTCGGCGAACCGATGATGGTGCGGGTGACGGGCTGCCATGACTCGACGGCTTCGGGCCGCAGGCCCAGCGCCTCGAGGTGGCGCAGGGCGCCGGTGGTCAGCCCGTCGCCGCAGCACTTGTCCCGGGGGAAGGTGGCCTTGTCGACCAGCACCACGTCGCGACCGGCCCGGGCCAGGGTGATGGCCGCCGCGCTGCCCGCCGGCCCGCCCCCCACCACGGCGACATCGCAGTCCAGCGTGCTCTGCGTCTCGTCCTCGGTCATGGCCCGAGGATGTCGGCCAGCGCCACCTCGAGCGTGGGGTGCAGCCAGCGGAAGCCGGCGTCCTGCAGCTTGGTGGGCACGGCCCGGGTGCCCCCGAGGAGCATCTCACGCACCATGTCGTCGCCGAACAGCAGCTTCAGGGCGGGCGTGGGGGTGGGGATCAGGGTGGGGCGGTGCACCAGCCGGCCCAGGGTGCGGGTGAGCTCGGCGTTGGTCACCGGCTCGGGGGCGGTGAGGTTGACCGGGCCGGAAAGCTGGTCGTCGGTGAGGCAGAAGGCGATGGCGCCCACCTCGTCGGCCAGGCTGATCCAGGGCACCCACTGCTTCCCGGATCCCAGGCGCCCTCCGAGGCCGAGCTTGAAGGGCACCAGCTGCTTGGCCAGCGCCCCACCAGCGCTGCTTTGCACGATGCCGGTGCGCAGGAGCACGGTGCGGATCCCGGCCTCCGAGGCCGCCCCGGTGGCCTGCTCCCAGGCCGCCACCACGTCGGTCAGGAAGCCGTGGCCCCGAGGATCGGCCTCGGTCCTGACGGCGTCGCCGGTGTCGTAGCCGTACCAGCCGACCGCCGAGCCGCCCAGGAAGGCCCTGGGCTTGGGGTCGAGCTTGGCCGCGGTCTGGGCCAGGAGGCGGGTGGGCACGACCCGGCTGTCCAGGATCTCCTTGCGCCGTTCGCGCGTCCAGCGCTTGTCGCCGATCCCGGTGCCCCCCAGGTTCACGATGGCGTCCACGCCCTCGAGGTCGGCGGGGTCGAGCTCGCCCCGGACCGGGTCCCAGCCCACCTCGTCACGCTCCTCGGCGGCCCGGCGCACCAGGCGCAGGACCTCGTGGCCCTCCGACCGGAGCGCCGGCACCAGGCCGGTGCCGATCAGCCCGCTGCTCCCTGCGATCGCCACCTTCATGGACCCAGGCTGGCACGCCGGCCCGGGGTACGCCGGGTCTAGCCCGGTTTGGTCGGGGTCGTCGCCACTGGCTTTCTGGTGGAGGCGGGCGTCGGTGGCGGTTTGGTGGTGGGCGGCCCGGGCTTGGTGGTGGCCGTGCTGGCCCCGACCTTGGTCGTGGTGGTGTCCTCGGGAGCCTCGGCGTCACCGCAGTTCTGCCCCTGGCCCGCCCGGTACTGGGCCCTGGTGAAGTCGTTCACGACCCGCCCGTCGAGGAAGGTGCGCTGACGCTTGGCGATGAAGACGGTGCACGAGCCGTTGGCCACGGTGTCCTGGCCGTTGGCCTTCACGTCGACCCACTTGGTGGAGTACATCGTGACCCGGATCTCGGTGCCGGAGAACGTGGGCCAGATCATCACGCCGTAGGGCGAGGGGTTCTTGATGACCAGGTCGGGGTGGGGGAAGCCCAGGGTGGCCTCGCGGCCCTTCGGGTAGCGGCTGATGACCAGGCTGTGGCTCTGGTACTCGCCGAACTCCATGCCGGCGAACCAGGCGGCGTTGAACAAAGAGGTGGCGAACTGGCTGACCCCGCCGCCGACGTCCTCGGCGTAGCGGCCCTCCTCGATCACCTTGTCGACCACGAAGCCCTTGTCGGTGGTGCGCCTGCCGACGAACTCGTTGATCGAGAACGACTGGCCCGGCGGGATGACCTGGCCCCGCACGATCTCGGCGATCCGGTGGATGTTGGCCACCCTCGGCTGGCAGCATGGGTGCTTGGTGGCGTAGGTGGAGACCTGCTCCTTCACCCCGAAGCCGGCCGCCTGCTCGTTGGACACCTTCGGCTGCTCCTCGACCACGCTGAGCGACAGCGGACCGTCGGGCCGCTGGAACAGCGCGTCGGCGATGGCCTTGCCCGCCTCGGGTCCACAGCACCCGCGGCCCGGCGTTCCGGGCACCAGGACGGGAACGTTGTTGCCCTCGATCCTGAAGGTGGGCTCGACGGCCTGCGACCCGGCCTTGGCCAGCGCCTTCTCGGCGGCGGCGGCGGCCTCGGCCTCGTCGACCCGCAGCTCCAGCTGGGTCGCCCCGCCGACGGAGGAAAGCAGGCCCCGCAGGGTGCCGACCGACAGCGACCCGCTGACCTCCTCGGCGACCAGGGGCAGGGGGATGGCGACCAGGGCCTCGGCCTCCTCGGCCAGGGCGTCGGCTTCAGCCTTGGAGAAGCGGGGGGCCAGACCGCCCCGGCGGGCCTTGACCTTGATCGGGGTGCCCTGCTTGGCCGCCTTGGCCAGGTCGTCGGCCAGCTCGCCGGGGTCGATCCCTCGGCCCGCCTTGCCGGCCACACCGACGAACTTGCCCGTGCGGTCCAGCTGGATCGTCGCCTCGACGGGCGGGTCCTCGCCCTTTCGACCCTTTTCGGCCACCAGCCGCTCGACCGCCGGCCGGTCGACCGACAGCGCCAGCTCGCTACGCCGGGTCGATCTGAACGAGCCCAGCCACGACCACCACCGCGACGGCAGCGATCCGCGGCGGCCCACGGCCAGCACCTGCTCCTCGGTGGCGACCGGGTCGACCCGCAGGCCGATGGTGCCGGCGTCGGTGGTGAAGCCCTCGCCCCCCTCATCGGCGACCTGCACCTCGGTGGTGGCGTAGCGCTGGTCGACCTCGGACAGGACCTCGGCCAGCTCCAGCTTGGTGGCCGAGGAGACCAAACGGCCGCCCACGCTGACCCCACGGGCCACCCGGCCGGCGTGGAGCGTCTGGTCGGCCGCGAAGGCCAGCACCGAGAGGAGGATGACAAGGCCGAGCGCGCCAACCAGGGCGAGCGCCGCGACCCTGGGGTCTCGCAAACGTTGAGCGACGCGCAGGCGCCCGCCGAACCCTGCCATCTTCCCCACAGGATCGCGCAGTTTTGGCGCGTTGTTCGCGCACCGTGGTGTCAGGCCCGAGCCGGCAACGGCCCGAAGCGGCCACCCGTGCCGCCACGGCGCCTGAAGAGCGTTACCGTTCCCGGCGTGGCTCTGCAGAAGGCGCCGATCAAGGTGCTCCTGGTCGACGACGAGCCCGACCTGCTCCTGCTGCTCGGCATCCGCTTCGACCTGGAGCCCGACCTGGAGGTCGTCGGCACGGCCCGCAACGGGATCGAGGCCCTGGAGGTGGCCCACCGGCTGGCCCCCGACCTGGTCGTCATGGACCTGCTGATGCCCGGCACCGACGGCTTCGAAGCCATCGCCCGCCTCCGGTCCGAGCTGCCTGACCTGCCGATCGTGGCCTACTCCGCCGTGGTCTCCGAGCTCTCGGTCAAGCAGGTCCAGCGCCACCAGGTGCCCCTGGTCCTGAAGCAGGGCAACTCGGCCCCCCTGATCAACGTCATCCGCGAGACCGCGGGGCGCTAGAGCGCCGACGCTCACTCGCCTCACTGCGCTCGGCTCCGTTCGGTCGGGCCCCGGCCGCCGCTCGCTCGGTCGCTGCGCTCCCTCCGCTCGGTCGGGTTTCGTCGTCGGCCTTCGGCCGGCTGACTGCTTCTAACGGCGGGGCGAGCAAGCTCGCCTTTCGCCGCCTGACGAGGGGGCTCCGCAAGCTGCGCCCCCTCGAACTCCCCGCAGAGAGCGACCAGCGCGTGCCGGGTACCGGGAGCTCAGCCCAGGCGTCTGCGGAGGGTGGCGAGCTGGGTCTGGAGCTCCTGGGGGATCCGGCCGGCGAAGGTGGCGTAGTGGGATTCGATCCCCGGCAGCTCGGCCCGCCAGTCGTCCGGGTCGACGCGGAGGAGCTCTTCGAGGTCGGCTCGGGGCAGGTCGAGGCCGGTGAGGTCGAGGCCACCCTCCAGCGCCGGCACCCGGCCGATCGGGGTGTCCACCGAGGCTCCCTCATCGTCGAGACGGTGGAAGACCCACTCCAGCACCCGGCTGTTCTCGCCGAACCCGGGCCACAGCCAGCGGCCGTCAGCCCCCTTGCGGAACCAGTTGACCGAGAAGATCCTGGGCAGGCGGGCCGGGTCGGCCGACCGCCCGACGGCCAGCCAGTGGGCGAAGTAGTCGGCCATGTCGTAGCCGCAGAAGGGCAGCATGGCGAAGGGGTCGCGGCGCAGGTTCCCCGCCGCGCCGGCGGCCGCCGCGGTGGTCTCCGAGGACATGATCGAGCCGAGGAAGACGCCGTGCTCCCACTCGTAGGACTCCGACACCAGGGGCACCACACCGGCCCGGCGCCCGCCGAACAGGATGGCGTCGATCGGCACCCCGTCCGGGTCCTGCCACTCGGCGGCCATGGCCGGATCCTGGGACGCAGGGGCGGTGAAGCGGGCGTTCGGGTGGGCGGCCGGCGTGCCCGAGGCCGGCGTCCAGTCCCGGCCCCTCCAGTCGAGGAGGTGGGCCGGCGGGGCGTCGGTCAGCCCCTCCCACCACACGTCGCCGTCGTTGGTGCGGGCGCAGTTGGTGAAGATGGTGTTGGCGGCCAGGGTGAGGATGGCGTTGGGGTTGGTGGCGTTGGAGGTGCCGGGGGCGACGCCGAAGAAGCCGGCCTCGGGGTTGATGGCCCGAAGGCGCCCGTCGGGCCCGAAGCGCATCCAGCAGATGTCGTCGCCCACCGTCTCGACCTTCCAGCCGGCCAGGGTGGGCACGAGCATGGCCAGGTTCGTCTTCCCGCAGGCGGAGGGGAAGGCGCCGGCCACGTAGCGGGTGCGCCCCTCCGGGCTGGTGAGCTTGAGGATGAGCATGTGCTCGGCCAGCCAGCCGTCGTCGCGGGCCATCACCGAGGCGATCCGCAGGGCGAAGCACTTCTTGCCCAGGAGGGCGTTGCCGCCGTAGCCCGACCCGTAGCTCCAGATCTCCCGGGTCTCGGGGAAGTGGGCCACGTGGGTGTTCCCGGTGTCGCACGGCCAGGCCACGTCGGCGCGGCCGACGAGGGGGTAGCCCACCGAGTGGATGCAGGGGACGAAGGCGCCGTCGGGGCCGAGCACGTCAAGGGCGCCGGTGCCCATGCGGGTCATGATCGCCATGTTGGCCACGACGTAGGCCGAGTCGGTGAGCTGGACCCCGATGTGGGCCAGGGGCGAGTCCAGCGGGCCCATCGAGAAGGGCACCACGTAGAGGGTGCGGCCGGCCATGGCCCCCCGGAACAGC